>JAIXVN010000160.1 GCA_027483005.1 Verrucomicrobiaceae bacterium | reverse complement strand
TGAAGGCATTCAGCGAGGAGAAACGGAAAGAGAACGCCGGGCTGGCGCTGGCGATGAAAACCCTGGAACAGCATTTCATACATGCCGAAGCTCCCGGGCCGACGCTTGCCGCCTCCTTTTATCTGGGGCCACGGGCCAACCCGAATTCATCTATCAGATTGCGTGAAGACTTGGTAACCGTTGCTTTGGCGCTACTCAACTCGTGAAACCATGTCGAACGGCTACACCGAAGATCACCTGGTCGAGCAACCTGCGATGCAGCTCATGCAGCATGAGCTGGGTTGGGAGGTGGGAGGGAACATCGAACATCGAACTCCCAACATTGAACTGGAGCTCTGGCAACGGCCTGCGGCGAGACGCCACAGCCACTTTTGGCTGAACGTCGGCTTCAACTTCCGCCTTGTGGGATTCTTGTATCCCGTGTATTTGGATTCCATGAAGACGACCATTGATATTCCTGATGCAGCGTTGGCGGATGCCATGCGCTTCACCGGCGCGAAGACGAAGCGTGAGGCGGTGGTGAAGGCCTTGGAGAGCTACAACCGCCAGCAACGGGTCCAGGATCTGGTGGCGAGCTTCGGCACGCTGGATTTCGCGAGCAATGACGAGATCGAGGCCGGTGACCTTGCGGAGATCGCTTTGAAGGAAGCCGGAGCCCGCAGATCATGAGCTCCACGATCCTCATCGACAGCTCGGTCTGGGTGGAAGTCTCCCGCAAGACCGGGGACGAATCGTTGAAGGCGGAGCTTGCAGCGTTGTTGCGTGCCGGGCGCACGGCGATGACATGGCCGGTATGGGTGGAACTCCACCAGGGAGCTAGAGGAGAACGTGAAGAGGAAAACCTGAAGGGTTGGCGTGAAGTGAGCTGCTGGCTTGATTTCGATCATGCTTGCTGGACCGAGGCTGCGGCGACGGCACGTGCTTGCTTGCGGGCCGGTGTGAACGTGCCTTTCGGCGACGTGCTGGTTTTCGCCTGCGCGACACGCCACGGGGTGGAATTGCTGGAACGGGATCGTCATTTTGCAATGATCGCCAAAGTCATGAAAAAATGAGCGGCTACACCGAAGACCACCTGGTCGAGCAACCTGCGATCCAACTCATGCGGGATGAGCTGGGTTGGGAGGTGGTGAATTGCTTCGGTGAGTGGGATGGAGGAACGAGCTGTCTCGGACGGGATGGGAAGCGGGAGGTGGTGTTGGTTTCGCGGCTGCGGCCTGCGCTCCAACGGCTGAATCCGGATCTGCCGGTGGAGGCGATCGAGGGAGCGGTGGAGGAGATTGGCCGGGATCGCACGGCGCTGAGTCTGGCGGAGGCGAACCGGGAGATCGACAAGCTGCTGAAGCAGGGCGTGAGAGTTTCGTTTCCCGATCACGAGCACGGCGGGCAGCGGGTGGAAGTGGTGTCCGTGGTCGATTGGGAGGTGCCGGAGAACAATGACTTCCTGCTGGGCTCGCAGGTCTGGGTGGCGGGCGAGCTTTATACGAAGCGGCCGGATCTGGTGGGCTTCGTGAACGGCCTGCCGCTGGTGCTGATCGAGCTGAAGAAGCCGGGCGTGAACGTGCGCGAGGGATTTGACAAGAACCTCTGCGACTACAAGACGACGATCCCGCAGCTTTTCCACTACAACGCGCTGCTGCTGGTCTCGAACGGGGTGCAGAGCAAGATCGGCAGCCTGACGGCGGAGTGGGAGCATTTCGGCGATTGGAAGAAGGCGGCGAGCGAGCAGGACGTGGCGGGGATCTCGCTGGAGACGCTGCTGCGCGGGACTTGCGAGAAAGGGCGCTTGCTGGATCTGGTGGAGAATTTCTGCCGCTTTTCCACACGCAAGGGCGGCGTCAACAAACTGCTGGCCCGCAATCACCAGTATCATGGAGTGAACAAAGCGGTGGCTGCTTTACGGAACTGCAAGGACGGCCGGATCGGTGTTTTCTGGCACACGCAGGGTTCGGGCAAAAGCTACTCGATGGTATTTTTTGCCGAGAAAGTATTCCGGAAGTTGAAGGGCAACTGGACCTTTCTCATCATCACCGACCGGACGGAACTGGATCGGCAGATCTACGAAGACTTTTCGACCTGCGGTGCCGCCACCGAGCATTGCCAGGCAGGCAGCGCGAGCCACCTGCGGACGTTGTTGCGCACCGATCATCGCTATGTCTTCACGCTGATCCACAAGTTCCGCACGGAGCCGGGGACGCTGCATCCGGTGCTGTCGGAACGGGATGACATCATCGTGCTGACGGACGAAGCGCACCGCAGCCAATACGACACGCTGGCGATGAACATGCGTATGGCGCTGCCGAACGCGAAGTTCGTGGCCTTCACCGGCACGCCGCTGATCGCCGGAGAAGAGCGGACGCGCGAGGTCTTCGGCGACTACGTGAGTGTCTATAATTTCAGGCAGTCGGTGGAGGACGGAGCGACGGTGCCGCTGTTCTACGAGAACCGGACGCCGGAGCTGCAAATCACCAACCCCGAGCTGAACGAGGAGATCTATCAAACCATCGAAGACGCCGGGCTGGACGACGATCAGGAGGAGAAACTGCGGAAAGTCCTGGGCCAGCGCTATCACCTGATCACCCGCGAGGACCGGCTGGACGCGGTGGCGAAGGACATCGTCCATCATTTGCTGAACCGCGGCTATCAGGGCAAGGCGATGGTGGTTTCCATCGACAAGCTGACAACGCTGCGGATGCATGAAAAAGTCCGCGCCGAGTGGGAGGCGGAGAAGGCCCGCGTGCTGCAAGCGCTGGATGGGATGGCGGGCGGTCATCCGGAGTTCGCCACGCTGCATGCGCGCTTGGTCAATCTTCAGGAGACGGACATGGCGGTGGTCGTCTCGCCGGGGCAGAACGAGATTTCCGAAATGAAGGAAAAGGGCTTCGACATCCTGCCGCACCGCGAGCGGATGGTGAAGGAGGACCTGGAGGAGAAGTTCAAGAATCCGGCCGATCCCTTCCGTCTGGTCTTCGTCTGCGCGATGTGGCTCACGGGCTTCGATGCGCCGAGTTGCTCGACGCTCTATCTGGACAAGCCGATGCGCGGCCACACGTTGATGCAGACCATCGCCCGCGCCAACCGGGTGTATGGCGACAAGGTGAACGGCCTGATCGTGGACTATGCGAATGTGTTCCAGGAGCTGGAAAAGGCATTGGCCATCTACGGCTCCGGCACCGGCGGCGGCGAGATGCCGGTGAAGGATAAGAAGGAATTGGTGGAGGCGCTTCGGATCGCGCTGGATCAAGTGGCGGAGTTCTGCCGGAAGCAGAACGTGGATCTGGCGGCGATTCCCGATTCCTCCAACAAGCTGTTCATTCCCGCCGTGAACCAACTCCTGCGGACGGATGAAGTGAGGGATGCGTTTCTCGGTCAGGCGAATGATGTGTCGCGCCTCTACAAGGCGGTGATGCCGGACCCGGTGATTCCGCAGTTGGCTCCAAGAGCCCAGGTGATCGCCGAACTGGCGAAGGCCGTGCGCTCCCAGAAGGAAAAGGTGAACATCGCGGAAGTGATGGCGGCGATTTCCGGCGTGCTGGATGGCGCGATCCTCGCCGAGCCACACATCCAGCCCGGAGCGGTGGCGAAGACCATCGACCTGAGCAAGATTGATTTCGAGGTGCTGATGCGGAAGTTCGAGAAGACGCCGAACAAGAACATCGAGGCGCAGCAACTACGGGCCTTGATCGAGCGCAAACTGGACAACCTGATCCGCCTCAACGCGAGCCGCTACGATTTCCTCGACCGGTTCCAGAAGATGATCGAGGCGTATAACAGTGGCGCGCTGAGCATCGAGCAGTTGTTTGCGGAGCTGGTGACCTTCACCCAGGATCTCAGTGAAGAAGAGCAGCGCCACCTGCGTGAAAACGTCAGTGAGGAGGAGCTGGCGGTGTTCGACATTCTTACGCGCCCCGGCCCGGATCTCACGTCGCAGGAAACCGAGGCGATCAAGAAGGTGTGCAAGGATCTGCTGGCCAAGCTGAAGACCGAAAAACTGGTGCTGGCCTGGCGGACAAAGCGCACGACGCGTGCCGCCGTGCGGGTTGAGATCGAGAAGATGTTGGATAGCGGGCTCCCGGAGAAATACACGACCGAGCTGTTCGAACAGAAGTGTGGGGTGCTGTTCCAACATGTGCTGGAGAAGTATCCGGAAAGCGGGGAGAACGTGTACGAAGCGGCGGGGTGAGGAAGAACTGCCGAGTGAGAAGTGAGAAGTCAGATCGGTGGACGCATTCGGAACGGTGACATGGCGGCGAATTGGGCACGCCCCGCGATTCACCACTCACGATTTACCCTTTCCACCTCTCTCGAATCCAAGCGGCGCTTGTTGGCGTGGAGTCAGTTCACCTGCGGATTCTCCGGAGCTTCGGCGAGGATGCGGTGGAAGGGGGAGAGGTCGCGGAGGATCTGGGCCCAGAGGGTTTTGTCGTGGATTCGGCCGAGCAGGGTGGGATCGGGGCGGGAGGCGATCCAGGATTGGCCGCGCAGTTCGTTTTCCAACTGCCCCGGGCTCCAGCCGGAGTAGCCGATGAAGGCCCGCACGAGGGTGCCGGGGCGTTGGCTGTGCGCGATGGCGTCCTCGGCGGAGATCCGGATCGACCAGCGCAGCGAGTCTTGCTCATGGTTCCACCAGAAGGCCGAGAAGGTGAGTTGCTCCTGAGCCACCGGGCCACCGTGGTGGACGGGGACCTTGCGCAAGGGTGAGAAGGTTTCGTCCTTCAAGAGATCGCCGACCAGATGGCCGGTGGGGAGGTTGAGAATCAGGCCGAAGGCACCATCCGTGGCGGAATGATCCGCGAGCAGGACCACCGAGCGATGAAAAAGTCCGTCGCGGAGGGTCGGATCTGCCAGCAGCAGATGGCCGTGGAGGTCAATGGAGTGATCGGGAGTGGCCTCGTCTTGATTCACGGTTGGGAGTTTACGGCCGATCCACCAGACCGCCAATGCTGGATTCCCGGGGCGGGCGACGAATTTGTTGGATCGAGGTGGTGCCAGCCATTACCTCGGCCAGGTTGCGTATGTCGAAGCCGGGAGCGATGGAGGAAACCGAGGCCGGGGAGCTGCCCGAGGTGCAGCTTGTTGGACGGTTGGCCGGTCTCTCGTTGCCAAGGCAGGTGATGGTCCTCGCGATGTGGCCGCTGTTGGAGCAGGTGTTGGCGTTCTATGTGGGGCTGACGGATCTGTTCATTTCCGGCCGGATGGCGGAGGGGGCGGAGCGGGTGGCGGTTCTTGATGCGATGGGCCTCGGCGGTTATGTCGGCTGGTTCTTCAACATCCTGCAAGGGGCGGTGGCCACCGGAGTGATGGCCCTTGTTTCCCGCGCGACCGGGGCCCGGGATCATCCGTTGGCGAATCGGGGGCT
>JAIXVN010000357.1 GCA_027483005.1 Verrucomicrobiaceae bacterium | reverse complement strand
GATTCGCTGGCGAAAGGCATCGCCGAGGCAGTGATGCGCTATCGCCGGAACGGCTGAGATTTTCCCGCTATCAAGCCACTGCGGATGCGTTAGGCTGCGTCTCATGGGCTCTGTCACAGCGGATGAAATGAGACGCATCGAGGAAGCGGCCTTCCGGGCTGGCTCCTCGCCTGAAGGCCTGATGCGGATCGCGGGAAAGCGGCTGGGCTTGGCCCTGGTGGGATTCTTCCCGGTACCGGGCACGGCGGTCGCCTATCTCGGAAAGGGGCACAATGCCGGTGACGCCTTGATCGCTCTGGGAGTGCTGCACGAGGCCGGTTGGCGGATCCAGGTACGCCCGGCTTTTCCGGAAGTGCAGTGGGCCACCCTGACGCGGGCGGCCTTTCGCGGGCTCGGAGACGTGGAGGTGGTCGATCGCCTCGATCCCCAGGAATGCCGCCGACCGCTGGTATTGCTGGATGGCCTGGTGGGCATTGGTGCGCACGGTCCCTTGCGCGGGGCCCTGGCGGAGCTGGCGGTGGAGATGAATGTTCTCAAGGACTCCGGTGGGGCCAAGATCGCCGCTGTGGATCTGCCTTCGGGCCTGGATCCTGATTCCGGCGAGATTTTTCCCGGCGCGGTGCGAGCCGATGTCACGTTCACGATCGGCGTCCCGAAATGCGGCCTGCTGAGATCATGCGCGGTCAATGCCGTGGGTGCTCTTGCCCTGGTTCCCCTGTCCGAGCTGCCGCTGCCACCGGAAGGGGATCTCGCGCTGATTTCCCCGCAGAGCCTCGACGCCGGATTCCTGCCCCGACCCTTCGATTTCCACAAGGGTCTGGCCGGTCGCGTCGGGATCCTCGCTGGCTCCGAGGCCTATCGCGGGGCCGCGCTCCTGGCGGCGACAGGGGCCCTGCGGGCGGGCGCGGGGCTGGTGACCCTGCACGTGCCGAAGGATTTGGTGGAACGGATCTCAAGCGGCTGCCCGGCCGAGCTGATCGTCAGGGGCTACGGCGGCTTCGAGGACTTGCTGGACTTTTCCTACGCGGCCTGGGTCGTCGGACCAGGGCTGGGAGATCTGGACGACACCCGCTCCGAAGGCCTGATGAAACTGCTGGAACGTGGGTCGATCCCCTGCGTGGTCGATGCCGATGCCTTGAATGCGGTGGCGCGGATGGGTGCGGTTGGGCGACTGCCAACCGGACACGTGATGACGCCGCATCCGGGAGAATTCCGCCGATTGGCTCCGGATCTCGCGGACCTCACCCGCGAGGTCGCAGCGCGGACCTTTGCGGATCGCAGCCTGCCGGTGCTGCTGCTGAAGGGGGCGCGAACGCTGGTGACGGTGAAAGGGCAGGCCCTTTGGTGCAATTCCACCGGAACTCCGGGCATGTCCACCGGCGGTCAGGGCGATGTGCTTTCCGGCGTGATCGGGGCCCTTCTGGCGGCAGGAGTTCCGGCGCTCGAAGCCGCGGCTCGTGGGGCCTGGCTCTGTGGTCGGGCGTCCGAGATCGCCCTGGCCCATCGCCGGCAGAGTGAGGAATCCCTCCTGCCGCACGACACCCTGGATCACCTTGGCCAGGCGTTCCTGGACTGGCGGGAAAAGGCCCGCTGATCTCACGCGCAGGGCTCGGCAAACACCATCGTGCCCGCGTTCGTCTGGATCGTGCTGATGACGATGGCGTCGATCGAGGAGCCGATGCTGGCGACGGCGTGGTTCACGACGATCATGGTGCCGTCGGAAAGGTATCCCACGGCCTGGTGCTCCTCCTTGCCGCCACGGACCAGCGGGATCCGGATGCGCTCGCCGACCGCGATGACGGGCTTGAGGGCCTCCACGAGTTCGTGAATGTTGAGCACCGGGATGTTCTGCAGCTTGGCGACCTTGGAGAGCGTGTCATCGCCGGTCATCAGCCTGGCCCCCAGCAGCCGGGCGGTTTCCATCAGGCGGGTGTTCATCGTGTCATCCGTCGCGAGACCGTGGGCGTCGTGGATGGTGACCTGGATGTCCTTGGCCGCCTGCATCTGCTCCAGGCTGGCCAGCCCGCGCTCGCCCCGGTGCCGATGGGCGGGGGTGGGGGAGTTTGCCAGCACATGCAGTTCATCGAGCACGAAATGGGGCACGATCAGGCGTCCATGGAGGAAACCCGAACGCAGGATCGGCGGGATGCGTCCATCCATCACCGCGTCGGCATCCAGCACGATCGGCTGGCCGGACGAGGCATCCTGACGGAAACGCACGTACGGGATAATGAAGGCGAAATCATCGCGGCTGCTCCTCAGGGCCAGCACCACGCCGATGAAGCCGAGACTCGCGAAGAGGGCGATGTCAAAGGCCAGCCGCAGCGCGTTGGTCACCGTGTCGAAATTCTCCTGATTCGTGATCCGGTCGCGGAACGCCAGGTCGAAAAGCGAGGAAACCTGCACGCGGGTCAGCAGCCAGGCACACAGAAGCCCCACTCCCAGCCCGAAGGTGGCAGTGGAAAAGCCCCGGAGTGAAAAGCCCCGGATCAGGGTTTCCACCAGGATGAAAAACCCCGCGACCAGCAGCCCGCCCGTCAGTCCGATCCACAGCGGCACCTCGAACCCCGTGCCCCGGGTGCTCAGGGCGATGGTGTATCCGGCCGCCTCGCAGACCAGCAGATAGGTCAGGCGGGCAACATTGACGGATGGCTGGGAAGACATGGTGAAAAGCTCGCGCCACCCTTTGGCAACCGGAGGGTCATCGCAAGCCAAGAAGCGGAAAGGCCCACCGAAGCGGAATCCCCTGCGATCAGGGCTTCTTTGCCGCCGCTTCGATCACTCCGCGGGATTCAGTGGAAAGCTTGGCCAGCGGATAGGTCACTTCACGGCCATCGGCCATCTGGAAGGTCACGTTGCTGCCATCGACCTTCTTCACAGCCGCCTTGATCTCGCGACCGTCGGAATTCGTCCAGGCCTGCATGGCGATGAGTGGGCCGGTGGAGGCAGCCGGAGCAGCGGCGGCGGCAGGCTCAGAGGCGGTCACGGTCGAAAGGGCCTTGGTGACGGACTCTTCGAATTCCTTGCCCAGTGGGTTGCCGTCATAAACCAGCTTGCCGGTGGCATCGAACACGAAGGCGCGGGGAATTCCGGTGACCTCGATGGGACCTTCGGCTCCCTCGGTGATGGTGTATTCGACACCGGCCTTTTCGATCAGTGGCTTGATCGCGTCCTTCGAGCTGCCCTGGCTTTCCGCCCCGATGATGACAAGTCCCTTGTCGCGGTTGGACTTTTCCATGGCCGCGAGATGGGGGAGGGAGGCGATGCAGGGCGGACAATTGACACCCCAGTTTTCCACCACCACGACCTTGCCCTTGAAATCGCCCTTCGAAATTCGCTCTCCAAAGAGAACCTTGCCGAACTTCCATTCGGAAAGCTTGTGTTCCTTGGAGTCAGCCGCGAAGGCCGGGACCATCAGGAGTTCAACGAGAAGAGCGGCACCAGCAAGCAGACGGAACGAAGTTTTCACGAGCGTGTGACTACGCCGGAACCGCCGAGAACTCAAGGGAAAATCCTTTCAGCCAGCAGGACATCCAGGTCCTTATCTTAAATCTTGAAATCCAAACCACGAAATTCACGAAACATCACGAAAATCAGGCAGTTCCGAAACGCCTCAGGCTCATTCATCAGGTGAGTGCGAAGATGGCGACAATGACTTCTGCTTTCGTGCTTTTCGTGACTTTCGTGGTTCCCATTTTCCTGTTGAGGCTTATTCCCCCAGCCGTCCGGGATTGCTGCCCAGCCCGGCCATCAGCGCCAGCATCCGCCAGGCCCGATCAAGCTTTG
>JAIXVN010000642.1 GCA_027483005.1 Verrucomicrobiaceae bacterium | reverse complement strand
TCGAGAAGACCGATGAGGAGTGGAAAAAGATCCTCTCGCCCGAGCAGTACAACACCCTTCGCAAGGCCGGCACCGAGCGCCCCTTCGGCAAGATTTACGAGGAGTTCAAGGCTCAGGGCGCAGGCACCTACTACTGCGCCGGATGCGGAGCGGAGCTTTTCACCTCCAAGGAGAAGTTCGATTCCCACTGCGGCTGGCCGAGTTTTTACGATCCTTCCAAGGCGAAAAACGTCATCACCAAGGACGACCTGTCCGGCGGCATGGTCCGCACCGAAGTGCTCTGCGCCAAGTGCAACGGTCACCTCGGTCACGTCTTCAAGGGCGAGGGCTTTGCCACCCCGACCGACCAGCGCTACTGCATCAACGGCGTCGCCTTGAAGTTCGTGCCGCTTGGTGAGAAAGCGCCAGAGCCGAAGAAGGATTGAACCTCGGCGTCAAAGCGGAGTCTTCAGCCCCACCGACTTCGCCAACTTCCTCTGGCGGGCGTCGAAGGTCAGGAAGTTCTTCGCCCCCAGATGCACAGCGGTGGCCACGTGCAGGACATCGAGTGTCCGATGTCCTCCACTGGCGGTGTGCCGTAGTGAAAGGCTCTTCGCGAATTGATGGACGGCTTCGGTGTCGCAGGAAACGAGTTTCACATCCCCTTCTGCCAGGTTTTTCTCCCAACGTTCAATCATTCGATTGGCCTCACCTTGGGGATACCCCTTGGTCCGGTCATTGCCATTGAGAAACACCTGAAGCCGGATCGACTGGATGAATTCAAACTCAAGCAGCGAGGTCGCGAAGACAGGCCCTTTCATCGCCGAGCGATAGGCCAGCGCGGTACCTGAATTGTCCTGATTTCGGAACAACGCGCAGAGAAAGCTGGTGTCCGGGTAGTCGTGGATCATGGCTCCCCCGTCTCAAAAGCTCTCATTTCCTCAACCTCGGCCATCGTAAAGACCCGATCGCCCCAGGTTTCCTTCAGCCAGGCCATGTGCTCCACCGCATCGAACTTCGCTGCCTTCGGCTTCTTCGCAGGCTTCGGCGGACCGAGATGCGCGATGGGCTTCGAGTGCTTGGTGATCTCGATCTCCTCGCCCGCGCGCAGCCAGGCCTCGATTTTCGGGAAATCGTAACGGAGGTCGCGAATGGTGGCGGTTTTCATGGGAAAGTATCACAAACTTTCATCACAATCGCCGCCTGTCAAGGAGCCTCACTCCCACTCGATGCTCGCCGGCGGCTTGGTCGAGATGTCGTAAAGGACGCGGTTGATGCCCTTGACCTCGTTGAGAATGCGGTGGCTGGTCTCGCGCAGGATGATCGGCGGCAGCTCCACCCAGTCGGCGGTCATGGCATCCTCGGAAACCACGGCACGCAGGGTGATGGCCCACTCGTAGGAGCGCTCGTCGCCCTTCACGCCCACCGTCTTCACCGGCACCAGACCGGCATAGGCCTGCCAGACCTTGTCATACCAGCCGTGATCCTTGAGTCGGGAAATGAAGATCGCATCACACTCGCGGATGATGTGAAGCCGCTCTTCGGTGATCACTCCCGGGCAGCGCACGGCCAATCCGGGACCTGGGAACGGGTGACGCCAGAGGATGTCGTGGGGAATCCCGAGCGAGGCTCCGAGTTCGCGGACCTCATCCTTGAACAGCTCCGCCAGCGGTTCGAGCACCTTGCCCTCGGCCTGGAGCTCGAGGATGCGATCGACCCGGTTGTGGTGGGTCTTGATCTTCGAGGCCTTCGATTTTGCGTTCGAGGCACTCTCGATCACGTCCGGATACAACGTGCCCTGCGCCAGCATTTCGGCGTTGCCGACCGCGTTCCAGAAGACGTCGATGAAGTGCTCACCGATGATCTTCCGCTTCGCTTCCGGATCGTCCACGCCTTGGAGCGCACCGAGAAACAGCTCCGAGGCATCGACCGTCTCGATCGGCACGCCCATGCGGTGGAAATTGGCCCGAACCTCCTCACCTTCATTCTTCCGCATCAGCCCGTGATCGACGAAGATCGCGCGGACATTCACGCCCGCCTCGCGGAGAAGGACGGCGAGCACCGTACTGTCCACCCCGCCGGACACGCCGCAGACCACCTGTTTGTCGCCAACGGTGTTGCGGATGCCCTCGATCATCTCGCGCTTGAAGTCCTCGATCCGGAACGGAGCGAGCTCGCCGCAGGAGAGGAGGAAATTGTGGAGGATCCGCAGGCCTTCGTGGCTGTGCGTCACTTCCGGATGGAACTGGATGCCGTAAAAGCGCTCTCCCCACTGGAGGGAAACCGGGGTGCCATGCTGGTTCCGGGCGATGATCCTGCCGCTGTCCGGAATGATCTTCACCGTGTCCGAGTGGCTCATCCAGACCTGGGAGTCGCTGGAGATGCCTTCGTAAAGCCCCTCACATTCAGTCGGATAAAGCGCGGCTGGTCCATACTCGCGACGATCACTGGCCTCCACCGTGCCGCCGAACTTGATGTTCAGAAGCTGCATGCCGTAGCACACGCCGAGCACCGGCACGCCAAAGGCATCCAGCGCGGCAAAGTCGAGATCCGGCGCATCCGGCTCGCTCGTGCTGCGCGGTCCACCCGACAGGATGATGGCTCCGGGTTTCCCGATGTCCGGAAAGTCCTCGATCGCGTAAAGCTTGGCAAAGTAGCCGAGTTCACGCACCCGGCGGACGATGAGCTGGGTGTACTGCGAGCCGAAGTCGAGAACGGCGACGTGTTGGGTGTCGTGCATGAGAGGGAGAAAATTCGAAATCCTAAATTTTAAATTCTAAATTCGAAACGAAGATGAGAAGAGCGAGTTGGATCCGGAGCCTTCTAAATTCTTTCTCTTCGTTTAGAATTTAGTGCTTCGGATTTCGTGCTTACCCCAACGGCTGATAGTTCGTCGGCTCTTCGGTCATGACGATGTCATGGACGTGGCTTTCGCGAAGTCCGCCGCTGGTGATCTGGACGAACTGGGCGCGTTCACGAAGCTCTTCCAAGGAGGTCGCCCCCAGGTAGCCCATGCCCGATCGGACCCCGCCCATGAGCTGGAAGATCACATCGCTGAGCGGACCCTTGTAAGGCACCCGGCCTTCGACGCCTTCCGCCACGAGCTTGCCGGAACTGTTCTGCGCATAGCGGTCGCCCGCGCCCTTTTTCATCGCGCCGAGCGAGCCCATGCCGCGGTAGGTTTTGAAACGACGACCTTGGTAGTAAACGCTCTGACCAGGGCTTTCCCGCGTGCCGGCGAGGATCGAGCCGAGCATGACCAGATCGGCCCCGGCGGCGAGGGCTTTCACCACATCGCCCGAGTAGCGGATGCCTCCGTCAGCGATGACCTTGACGCCGTGCTCACGGCAGTAGTCGGCCACGTTGCGGATGGCGGTGAACTGAGGCATGCCCACCCCGGCGATCACCCGCGTGGTGCAGATCGAACCAGGTCCGATGCCGACCTTGATGGCACTGGCACCGGCGGCCACGAGATCCTTTGCGCCTTGGAGCGTGACCACATTGCCCGCCACCACTGGTCGATCGGAAAGCGCGCGGAGCTGGCTGATCACCTCCATCACACGCGAAGTGTGGCCGGTGGCGGCATCGATGAACAGGGCGTCCGCTCCGGCTTCGATCAAGGCCTGTCCACGATCATGGCAATCCGGTCCAACCCCAACCGCCGCGCCGCAGCGAAGACGTCCGCTCGGGTCCTTGGCGGCATTGGTGAATGTGATCCGCTTTTCGATGTCGGATCCGGTGATGAGTCCGGCGAGCGTGCCGTTCTCGTCCACCAGCGGGAGCTTCTCAATCCGGTTCTGATAGAGAATCCGCCGGGCCTCCTCCAGACTCGTGGTCGGCGGCGCGGTCACCAGCTTTTCACGCGGCGTCATCACATCGGAGACCCTGGCATCGGCGCGGTCCAGGTAACGGATATCGCGCCCCGTCACCATGCCTTCGAGCTTGCCATCGCCATCGACAACCGGAAATCCGGAGAAACCGTTTTCCGCCATGATCGCCCGGACCTCATCGACCGACTGCTCCTTGCGGACCGTGTGCGGCTTCAGGATCACCGCGTTTTCGGAACGCTTCACCCGGGAAACCATGACCGCCTGCTCTTCGATCGGGCAGGCCCGGTGGATCACGCCGATGCCACCTTCGCGGGCGAGGGCGATCGCAAGCTCAGACTCGGAAACGGTATCCATCGCGGCGGAAACCACCGGAATGTGCAGCGGAATCCCCGCCGTCACTTGGGTGGAAAGGTCCGCCTCACCGGGCAGCACGGTGCTCAGGCAAGGCACCAGAAGCACGTCATCAAATGAAAGTCCGAGGGAAATCTCCGCCATGGGGGAGGCAATAGAGACGACCCCACAGAATCAAGCGCGATCTCCGCGAACCGCAGAAAATTTCCTCAGCGATTCGCGAAATCAAGGGGCGAGGGAACCGCCACCACCGCCATTCCAGCCGTTTGAGCTGCAATGATTCCCGCAGGTGCGTCTTCCAGAGCCAGGCACTTTTCAGGAGCCACGCCGAGAAGCTTCGCAGCGCGCAGGAAAATGTCAGGAGCTGGTTTTCCAACAACCACATCGTCTGCCGTGACCACCTCATCGAACCAGTCGGACACGCCGACGGCCTGCAGGGTCTTCTCGATCACGTGGCGGCTGCCACCCGTGGCGATCGCCATCGGAATCCGGCGGGCCAGCAAGCTGCGGGCGAAATCCGCGACCTCCTCGATCAGCGTGAGGCCCTTGACCTTTTTCAGGAAAGCTTCCCGCTTGGCCAGGGCGACCGACTCCGGATTGAGCTTCAAACCGTATTCGTCATTCAACTCGACCACGATGTCCTTGGTCGGACGACCGCCCATGGCGTAGAAAATGTCCTCCTTGAACACTCCAGCCGCGCCATGGAGCGTCAGCGCCTCGCACCACGCCTCAAAGTGCGCCGGCATCGAGTCGACGAGGGTTCCATCACAGTCAAAAATCACGGCATCGTAGCCGCTTTCCGGGAGTTCAAGGGGTCCGACTGTCGCCATCGAGCGGAGGGAGTAGCAAGCGAACCAGGAAAGACAAGGGCACAAACGGAAATTTTCCGCCGCATCCGGATTTAGAGCGTCAGGGTGGTGTCGCGATACTCCCCAGTCACCACCGGCTTCGAGGCCTCTGGCGTGCTGATGATCTTCACATCACCCGCGATCACAACACCCGGAGCAAAGCTGACACGACCCTCAAGGGTCAACGAGTTGCACTGCACCAGACTCGGCACTCCGAGCTCGTCGAGCTGGTCCACCAGCTTGTAGGAATCCCCCAAGGCCACCACTGGCGGCACCCCGTTCCGGTCGGCTGCCAGGCGGACCTGACCGTCGGCCAGCACCTCGTAGGCGTCCGAACGCAGGGAGAACAGGTCGCCCGTCGTCTTGACCGGAGCAAAGCGGCTGCGCGGCACTTCAATGGCGATCGACCCATCGAAGCATTCGATCGCCGCGCCCATCGCGACTTCAAGCTGCACCACCGATGGCGAATTCTTGTCGCGCGGATCCACGGTTTTCTTGTTCCGGATCATCGGCAGCGGCAGCACGCCGTCGTCCGCCGCGAGCTGTTCCTTGAGCAGGTCGAGACGCAGCCAGAGGCTGTTGGTGTTGAAATAAAGATGGCGGTCGATGTCCTGGAAGGCCTCGAGATCGCTGTCAGGGCACTGGGCGACTTCGCGCAGCAGAAGCCTGCCGTCGGCAGTGCGACGCGCGAGGTGCCCGCCCTTGCGATCGGCTGCGGTGCGCCGGGTGACCTCCATCATGAAGGGTGCGCCGCTTTCCGCGAAATACTGGAGCAGCGAGGGGTCGAGCACCGCGCCGAGGTTGTCGGAGTTGGATACGAAGGCATATTTCACCCCTTCCGCCAGCAGGCGATCCAGCCAGCCGCTGCCGACCAGAGCCGGGAAAAGGTCACCATGTCCCGGAGGGCACCATTCGAGGTCGGGATGCGCCGACCACTCGACCGGCTGAAGCGTCGCGGCGTCGATCTTCGGGATCTGGTTCTGCATCAGCTCGACCTCGGAAGCCTCCGCGAATCCATCCGCACGGTAACGTTCGAGGTGCTCAAGCGTGCCTCCGCTGGTGTTGAAGGAATTCATCAGCAGCAAGCGGACCGGCGCTCCGGTGGTTTCCCGCAACGACTGCACCTGACGCACCATCAGATCGAGGAAAGTGACTCCCTCGCGCACCGGCAGCAGGCTCTTCGGCCCTTGCAGCCCCATGCTGGTGCCGAGTCCGCCATTGAGCTTGATCACCACCGCCTGGGCCAGCAGCCCGGATGGAACCTCTTTTCCGGACGCCACGTCCTCCAACTTCGGGATTCCATCCGCCGGAGCGATCTCCCCTTCTGGAATCATCCCGGTTTCATTCCGGCAAAGCGCGTCGTAGTTGCGGCGGAAGGCGCGGATCGCGGCATCGCCCATGCCGGCGGCGCGCATCTTGAGGTCAAAGGCGTCGAAATTTCCCATGATTGGTCGTAGTTGTGGGACGATGTTGACCAAGTCCCCCGCCACGGTCACGCCCGAAATCCCTTTTCCGCTCAAGGTTTCCGCTTCAGCCAGACATCGGCGTAGTCCAGCCAGGCCAGCCAGTCGGTCTCGTTCATCGAGTGCCCGCCCGGACGAATGAAATACCCGAGCCGCGAGGGCATGAGCCGACCCACTTCCGGCATTTGTTGAAAGGCCACCCCTTCTCCACAGATCAGTCGATAGACCGGATCCGCCCCTAACAGCATCGCGAACTGCCCCGAGGGATTCGACCAAGTGTCCGACACCGCACACGAAAACAACACCGGCCGCGGCGCACAAAGCGCCACCAGTTCGTGTTGGTCGAAGGTCAGTTTCGACACATCCTCGCCCACTGCATTGAACTTCCCGCAGAACCAGTGGGGAAACTTGGTCGTGATGATCGCCACGGTCTCGTGGGGTGGTCGGCCGTTCTTGGGATCGAGGACCTGAACCGGCAGTCGGCTCGGAGCCGTCCCACCACAGCCGGCCTGGGTCGGGATCGCCAGCGCGATCCGCTCATCCATCGCCGCCGCGAACAGGGAGGCTTTTCCATTCCGGGAATGCCCCACCACCGCGATCCGCTTCGAATCGATGGCCGTTTGCTTCTCCAGCACATCCACCATCCGCGAAAATCCCCAGGCCCAACAGGCCAGCGTGCCCGGAGCGGACTCGGGTGCCGTACCCTCCGGAGCTGAAAACTCCTTCACCCGCTGAGTCGCGATCGCCGGATCATCGCGAACGAAATCGCCGCTGAAGAAGCAGGCAAAGGCATAACCGCGCGAGACGATTTCACCGATCGGCCAGCTTTTGACGTCGGTCCCCCGCTCCGCTTCCTTGCCCGTCATCCACTCCGGCACCGCGATCCGCTCGTCCCCAAGCACGGCGTGGTTGCCTTTGAAATTCATTCCGAGAAACACTGGATAAGGCCCGCCTTCTCCGTTCGGGATGACCACCAACAGCCGCGCCTTCAGGACCGGTGACTCCGCCGAAACCTCGATCTCCTTCAGCGTCGCCTTGCCCTCCAGCGCCCCCTTGTCCTCGAAAAAAACCCTCGTCGAAAAGCCCTTGGGCGGGATCGGCACCATCCCGAACATCTCTTGCTGGAACTTCGCCCTCAACTCCGGAGCCCGAAGGTTCCGCCACTCCTGCGCAGTCGTCACGGTCTTCCCATCCTCCGCTCTCAAAGGATCCGGCTGCCCCGCCAACATTTCCTGACGCGCCGGGAAAAGCCCGGAGACCGCCACTTCCGCCGCCAAACCGACAAACGCGAAGCCCCACGCAAGCCAGGCACCAATGACCATGAATCGACTGATCTTCATCAAAAGGAATGGGATGGAGTTGAAAATGCGCATGTCGGCCGGGATGCAGATACTTGGATGAAGCTGAAGGCCTTACCAGAACTCCAGAACCCGGCAAAACCCGGGAAATTACGTGCATGGCACGAAATTTGCTGCAATTCTTCGAAATGACGCTTCATTGAGCCCAGCGGAACGTCCCGCAGATCATGGCCGAAGCTTCACTCCATCAATCGCTGTCGCAACAGCAAACTCTCGCGCCCCAGATGCGCAAGAGTCTGGAGATCCTGCAGGCCTCGACTCTGGAGCTTTCCCAACTGGTTCGCGTCGCCCTCGAAACCAATCCGGTCCTCGAGGACATCACAGAAAGCACCTCGCTCGACGAACTCGGCCCGGATCCCGAAGAGGCAGATTCGCTCGATTACCTCAACGAGACCGATGACGACTGGCGCGACCGTTCGATCCTTGAAGGCCGCAGTTCCCCCTGGACATCCGAGGACGAGGAGCGCCGCCAGCGGCTCTACGATTCAATCGTCGCCCCGGAGACCCTCCAGCAGCACCTTTCCTACCAGCTCGATCTTTCGATGGTCGAACCCGGCGTCCGCGAAGCCGGGAAAGCCATCATCGCCAATCTCGACGAACGCGGCTTTCTCGACCTCCCCGCCAAGGAGCTCGGCGTGCGGATGAGCCTGAAGCCCGCCGACCTCAAGGCCGCGCTGACCCTCATCCAGTCCTTCGATCCCCCGGGCGTCGGAGCGGAAAACATCCCGCAGTCCCTCCTCATCCAGCTCGAACGCGCCGGCGAGGAGAACACCATCGAATACAAGATCGTCCGCGACCACCTAGAGGACCTGGCCAGAAAGCGCTACCCCCAGGTCGCCCGCGCCCTCGGCACCACCGTCGAGCGCATCACCGAGGCCGCCTCCCGCATCGGCCGCCTGACCCCGAATCCCGGCGGTGATTTCGATCCCACCGGAAATCCCTACATCCTGCCCGACGTCGTGATCGAGCGCAGCGAGGACGGCGAGTGGATGGCCAGCCTCACCAACGAGCACCTGCCCAATCTGCGCATCAACGATTTCTACAAGGACATGATCGGTCGCAGCAAGACCGACACCAAGACCCGCCAGTTCCTGCGTGATCAGATCCGCGACGGTCGCAGCCTGATCCGCTCCATTTCCCTGCGTCAGGAAACGATCCTCGCCATCTCCTACAAGCTCATCGAGCACCAGGGGGCCTTCCTTTCAAAGGGCGTCCGCCATCTGCGTCCGCTGACGATGAACGACATCGCCGACCAGCTCAATCTCCATGCCACCACCGTTTCCCGTGCCGTGGCGGGAAAGTACATCTTCACCCCGCACGGCCTCATGGAAATGCGGGCCTTCTTCGCCACCGGCTACCAAACCGCCGACGGAGCCGAGGTTTCCAACGCCGGCGTCCGCCAGGCCATCCAGAAGATCATCTCCCAGGAAAACCCGGCCAAGCCCCTCTCCGACGACGCCCTCGCCAAGCAACTCATGGCCCAAGGCATCGAAGTCGCCCGCCGCACCGTGGCGAAATACCGCGAGCAGCTCAACATCCTGCCGTCGCATCTCAGGAAGTCGTTCTAACAG
>JAIXVN010000343.1 GCA_027483005.1 Verrucomicrobiaceae bacterium | reverse complement strand
GGGGCTTGGCGCGTTTGGAGGAGCCTTTACGGGCGGGGGACGAGGCCACTGGGATTTCAACCCGGACGGTGGTTCCTTTGCCTGGGGATGAGAGGACGCAGAAATGCCCACCGACCATTTCGACGCGTTCCCGCATGCCTAGCAGCCCGAGCCGGTTGCCAACCTGGACGCTCTCGAGCCCGTCGAGCTTGAAGCCACAGCCATCGTCCTTGATTTCCATGCGGACGACTCCCTTGCCGGGGTGAATGGTGACGCTGGCGGTGGTGGCCCTGGCATGCCTGGCGATATTGGTCAGGGCCTCCTGGGCGACGCGATAAAGGACGGTGCGTTTGGAGCTGTCCAACTTCTCCAATCCGGCGAAGGCCTCCAGGGCCACGCGGACACCGGTATCCCTCATGAAGCCTTTCAAGTGGGAATGCAGGGCGGGGATCAGCCCCAGGTCATCAAGAACGGCCGGGCGGAGATCACGGGCGAAGCGGTGGACGATCTCGACGGATTTCTCGACCAGTTTCTGGGCGATGGCGATCTTCCGATGCAGGTCCTGTGCGCCCGAGATGGACTTCGATTTCAGGCTGGTCAGTCTGACATTGATGCCGGTGAGTGTCTGGGCGATCACGTCATGCAGCTCTCGGCTGATGCGTTTCCGTTCCTCCTCCTGGATGGAGAGCAGCCGCCGCGAAAGGTGCCTGAGTTCCTGCTGCATCTGCCGGGAGTTATCCAACAGCTGGCTGGAGGTCAGCTCGCTGATGCGAAGCGAGTCCTCGATCGACTTGCGATGCACGATCTCGATCTTGAGGTCATCGTTCGAGGCTGCCAGTTCGTTCGTCCGCAGGGTCAGGGCCTCGATCATGGCCTTCAACTGGACATTGGTTTCACGCGCCCCGCGATGGGTTTCCTCGATGGGAGTGATGGCTTCCGCAAAGAAGACACCTGCCCTGCGGATCATCATGTCACGCTCACGCGAGCTGTCCTGTGACGAAACCAGTGAGATGAGTGCGCCTTCATGGATTCTGGCAAGATCGAGAGTCTCCATTCCCAGCTTCAACGCACGGACTCCGAGGCGTCTGGCTGAGATCAGGCTCGGGGCAGGGCTGTTGTTCAGATGTTTCCTCAATGCCAGCAGATAGCTTCGCGAAATGAGGGATGGATCAGTTTTCATAAACGATACCGAACTCGTGAGCACATCCGTTGATGATCTCGACCGATTCTTCCACCAGGCGCTGGGTGTTGGCGATTTCTTTCTTGAAGGCGGCGGTGTGGAGGGTGAGTTCCTTGTCGAGTTCGACCAGTCGGAGGTGGATCGCCACCAGGGTTTGGGCGATCTCGTCCTGGAGCTTGAGGCTCATCTTCCTGCGCTCGTCTTCGTGTGAGGCGAGCATCTGGTGGGCCAGATCCTGGAGGTGTAGCTGAAGGGCGCTGGCCTCGTTCAACAGCTTCCTGGAGTTGTCCTCGCTGGACTTGAGGGTGTTGTGGGCGGCCATCCGCTGTGCCAGTCCCTCCTTCAGTTCCCGGTTGGACTTTGCCAGATCCGATGTCCGCTTGACGAGTTTCGCGTTCATCTGAGTCAGGTCCGCATGGGCTTTTCTCGCAAGGGGATGGGTTTGTTCGATGGGCCCGATCGCCTCAGTGAAGAACGCCGCAGCCGTTGTGGTCGCTTCACTGCGCTGATCTTCCGAGGATCCGGAGGGAAACAGCCGGGAAAGCGCTTCGTCGTGGATTTTGGCGAGATCGAGTGTTTCGAGACCGATCGCGACCGCCTGCCTGCCAAGTTCCTGAGCAGGGAGGTAGTCCCTTGTGGCCGACGGTTTCAGCAGGTGAGCCCTCAAGATCTCCGTGTATCGGGTGGAGAGTTTGTTGAGTTTGGTTTCGTTCATGGGAGCACCTTGTTCGAGCGCTGCTGAGATGCTAACCGACAATCCGGCCAACAAGCAGGTAGAGAAATCGGCCAAGCGCGTCATCTCGTCCATGGGGTAAAACCCTACCCGGCAATGATGTGGAAGACTCGCGGGTAGGGTTTCACCCCATGGCAGGGGGGTGAAGGCGGACGAGTTTGGGGGGCATGAACAAACTCGAAATCAAAGGCGATTGGAACATCATCAAGGGCCTGCTCAAACAGAAGTGGGCGAAGCTCACTGACGATGACCTCGAATTCATCGAAGGCCAGCAGGACGAACTCCTGGGACGCATCCAGAAGAAAACCGGTGAAAGCCGTGAGGCCGTGGAGGCAGCGGTGAAGGAGTATTCCTCTGTCAGGCATTCTGGCAAAGGCCACTGAGCCGGACGCATCCGCCCTGACGATCGCTGGCGGTGAGCCTGCGCGCGAGTCGTGGTGGAGGATCGGGCAAGCGCTGGTTCCCCGATGAGCCTGTAAGCCAGACCTGGAGCGGATCCTGATCCGCCTCAGGCCTGGCATTCTTCTTCAAGGACCTGGCACTTCACACTTTACACTTCCCACTCGATTTGGTGGTGGCAACCTCCGGCCATGTTTGTTGACCACATCCGAATCCTGGCGAAAGCCGGCGACGGAGGAAACGGAACCGTTTCCTTCCGCCGTGAAAAATTCATCCCGCGCGGCGGCCCGGATGGCGGCGATGGCGGGAAGGGCGGGGATGTGGTCCTCGGGGTCGATCCCTCCACGGACAATCTCCGGCAGTTCTTTTATGATCCGAAGCTGATCGCGGAGAACGGCAAGGCCGGCGGCGGTTCACGCAAGACCGGCAAGAGCGGCAAGAAGATCATCGCGCGGGTTCCGCCGGGAACCGTGGTGTATCGCAGCAATGCCGGGACGATCACCGAGGCGGTCGAGTTCGAGCGCAGTGAGGAGGGCATCGATCTTGAGCCCATCGCCGATCTCACCGAGAACGGCCAGGAATTCGTGATGTGCCACGGCGGCACCGGCGGGAAGGGCAACTGGAACTACCGGACCTCCACCAACCAGGCTCCCCAGGAACACACGCTGGGGACTCCGGGAGATGCCGGCATTTTTTACTTCGAGCTGCGCCGCATCGCGGACGTTGGTCTCGTCGGGTTCCCGAATGCGGGCAAGTCCACGATCCTTGGAAAACTCTCCCAAGCGAAGCCGAAGGTGGCCTCGTATCCCTTCACGACCCTCCAGCCGATGGTGGGTGTGGTGGAGTTCCCGGGCTTCCGCCGCTGCACGCTGGCGGACATTCCCGGCTTGATCGAGGGAGCGCATGACAACCGTGGGCTCGGCCATGAATTCCTGCGTCACATCACCCGCTGCCGGGTGCTGCTGTTCGTGATCGACATGGGCGGCGTCGATGGACGCGATCCGATTTCCGATCTCGAGATCCTCCGCAAGGAGGTGAAGGAGTATGACGAGGAGCTGGCGCGCTTCCCGTGGAAGATCGTGGCGAACAAGATGGATGTCGATGGCGCGGAGGAGAACCTCGCGGCGTTCAGGCAGCGTTTCCCGAAGATCGACATCATCCCGATCGCGGCGGAACTGGATGTGGGGCTCGATGACCTGAAGCAGATGCTCGACAACGAGGTGGCCTACAAGTTCACGAAGTGATCCTGCCATGAACCCGGTCGATCATTCGCCGCACCGGGTGTTCGTCTACGGCACGCTGCGTCCCGGAGGATCGAACCACTTCCGCATGGCGGGGGGGAGATTCGTGGGGAAAGGGTGGGTGAGGGGCAGGCTTTACCGAATCGACTGGTATCCGGGTCTGATGCTGGATGAAGAGGCGGGGGAAGTGAAGGGCGAGATTTTCGAGGTCACGACTGAGCAGCTTCACGAACTGGATGTCTTCGAGGGCCTTTCCGCTGGTGAGGTGGAAGGCAGTGAATACCGTCGCGTTCTAACAGAAGTGACCGATGGGGAGAAGACGACCCATGCCTGGGTTTGGGAATGGATCGGGCCTGTGGATGAGACGAGGCTCATCGCCAGCGGGGATTGGCTGGAGTAGGCGCTCGTCGTCCTGCCCTTCAGGAAGGCTCTTCAGAACCGCCTCGAGACGGGACTACGAACGAAGAACCGCATGAAAGCGGAACGACGAACGAAGAGCCCCTGAAGTCTGTGAGTCTCAGGCTTCGCGGCCGCAGCACTGCTTGAACTTCTTCCCGGAGCCGCAGGGGCAGAGGGCATTGCGACCGGTGGTCTCGATGTCAAAGCTTGGCTTGCGCTTGGGCAGGTTGAGCTTCAGCACGGTGCCTTCCGGAGATGGCAGCGTTTCTGGATTCACGTTGGCGGAGCTGCCAGTGGTCGCGATGTTGTCGTAGCCGATGGTGGATTCATCCGGGCCATGGAGTTCCTGCGGCATGCTCTGGAGCTGGCGCAGATAAGCCTCAAGATTGGAAGCAGAGCGGAACAGGTTCTGGAGGGCCTCCTGATCGATGCTGGCCATCAGTTGGACGAACAGCTCATAAGCCTCCGTCTTGTATTCGATGAGCGGGTCCTTCTGGCCCTGCGCACGGAGGCCGACACCTTCGCGAAGGGCGTCCATGTTGTAAAGATGGGCCTGCCACTGCTTGTCGATGGCGACGAGGACCATGCGGCGCTCTTCCTGGTCGAGCACTTCCGGCGGGAGGTTCTCGATGCGGAGCTCGTAGGTCTCCTTGACCTTGTCCACGAGCATCTGGGC
>JAIXVN010000611.1 GCA_027483005.1 Verrucomicrobiaceae bacterium | reverse complement strand
CATTGGCTTTTCTGTTTTTCGCCTTCCTGATCGACCCCATTAAATTTTGAACCTCCCCATCACTCCCACCGGCTCGCCGATCTATGCCCTGATGCTGATCTTCGGCATCGTGTGGGGGGCGGTGTATTGGTTTCGGGAATCGAAGAAGGATGGGCGGGTGGCCTTGATTTATGGAGCGGGTCTGGCGGGGGCCTTTGCCGGGGCGAAGCTGGCGTTTCTGTTCGCCGAGGGCTGGCTGCATTTCGATGATCCGAACCGCTGGGTGATCTGGCTTTCCGGGAAGTCGATCATGGGCGCGTTGCCGGGGGGATGGGCGGCGGTGGAGATCGCGAAGAAGGCGCTGGGGTATCGCGAGACGACGGGCGACCGCTTTGCGATGCTGATGCCGGTGCCGCTGATCCTGGGACGGGTCGGTTGTTTGAATGCCGGGTGTTGTGGGGGGATCGAGTGCTCGTTCGGCCGCTGGCCGTCGGTGCCGGTGGAGATCGGCTTTCAAGTGATCGCGATGATCGTCTTCTGGGTCCTGCGCCGAAAGCAGCTCCAGACCGGCCAGCATTTCCATCTGTATCTGATCGGCTACGGGCTGTTCCGCTTCGCCCACGAATTCCTGCGCGGCACGCCGAAGCCGTTCTGGGGACTTTCGGGCTACCAGATCATTGCGCTGGGGACGGCCTTGGCGGCGGTGATCGCGTTTCAGAGGAGAAGAATTGAACCACGGATGAACACGGAATGACACGGATGAAGACCGAGTAGAATGACTAACTTGCTTTGGCTTTTCTGAAATCCGTGTCCATCCGCGTTCATCCGTGGTTCTAAAATTCCGAATTCATGCGATGGCCACGACTGCCACGGCAGTTTTGAGTTTCCAGCCCGCCGATTTCGGTTTTTCTTCCCCGCGCCATGGCCACCATCAATGCGAATTTCCTGAAGCTGAAAGCCGGTTACCTGTTCCCCGAGATCGCCCGCCGGGTGAAAGCCTATGCGGATGCCAATCCCGAGCTCGCCAAGCGGGTGATCCGTTGCGGGATCGGCGACGTCACCGAGGCCCTGCCACCCGCCGTGGTGAAAGCGATGCACGAGGGCGTCGATGAGATGGCCAGCCGCGACACTTTCAAGGGCTACGGACCGGAGCAGGGCTACGAGTTTCTCCGCCAGGCGATCGTGGACAACCAGTTCGCCGATCTCGGCATTTCCGCCGATGAGGTTTTCATTTCCGATGGCTCGAAGTGCGACACCGGCAACATCCTCGACATCTTCGGCAAGGGCAACACGATCGCCATCACCGATCCGGTTTACCCGGTCTATGTCGATACCAACGTCATGGCCGGAAACACCGGTGATGCCGATGAAAAAGGAGCCTATGAGGGCCTTGTTTACCTGCCCTGCAATGCAGCCAACGGCTTCGTGGCGGACCTTCCGAAGCAGAAGGTCGATCTCGTCTATCTCTGTTTCCCGAACAACCCGACCGGAGCCGTCGCCACCCGCGCGCAGCTTGAGGCCTGGGTGAAGTATGCGAAGGAAAACGACACCATCATCTTCTTCGACGCCGCCTACGAGGCCTTCATCCAGGACCCGGAAATCCCGCGCTCGATCTTTGAAATCGAAGGTGCCCGCGACGTGGCGATCGAGTTCCGTTCGTTCTCGAAAAATGGCGGCTTCACCGGCGTTCGCTGTGCCTACGTCGTCATCCCGAAGACCGTCACCGGCAAGACCGATTCCGGCGAGCGCATCCCGTTGCACCAGCTCTGGAGCCGCCGCCACAGCACGAAGTTCAACGGCGCGAGCTACCCGGTCCAGAAGGCCGCCGCCGCCGTGTTTTCCGAGGAAGGAAAGAAGGAGGTCGCCGCGCTGATCGAGCACTACATGGGCAATGCCAAGCTCCTCCGCGAAGCCGCCGCCGCGGCTGGACTGCCGGTCTTCGGTGGTGAGAACGCGCCGTATGTCTGGGTCGGCTGCCCGGCCGGACTGAGCTCGTGGGACATGTTCGACAAGATGCTTTCCGAAGCGCAGGTGGTCATCACTCCCGGCTCCGGCTTCGGCTCGGCCGGTGAGGGCTGGTTCCGCATTTCCGCCTTCAACTCGCGGGCGAACGTCGAGGAGGTCTGCCGCCGCCTGAAGGCCTTGGTCGCCTGAGGATGCCAAGGGCGGCGAGACCCAGCCTGAGTGGCAGGGAGCATTGGCCAATCTGTCAGCTCATGTGAGTCTGGCAGATGTCCACCTCCGTTTCCTGCTTTCCCTGGGCCGGCTTGCCTCACCTGCTGAAAAAGGCGCTGCGGCCCCCTTTCTCCGGCTCAGCATCGGGTTCGGCAGCGGCGGAGCACTTCACGATGACCGAGGCTGGCGACCTCGTGAAAATCCTTCCCTGAACTCAGGGGACCGCCATGCCGGGTGCGCTTTCGTCCAGCGTCACCCGCACCCTCACAAACTTGCGGGACTCGTTGGCCGGGAAGGTGACGATTCTTCCGGTGAATCCCGGGACCGCAGGCGAGTAAGCGGCAAACTCCGCCGTGCTACCCGACGGTTGGGGTGCCGACCAGTTCGAGAGGTCGTCGGAGAATTCCAGCACATACGATAGACCTCGTACTTGGGAATCACTCCGCACCGGGAATCTCAGCGT
>JAIXVN010000388.1 GCA_027483005.1 Verrucomicrobiaceae bacterium | reverse complement strand
TTCCTAAGCCGCCTTTCGCAGCAGGGCAACGAGAACGCCTTGGATGATCAACTCCCGTGCGGGCACGAGATCGGGAAACTCGATGTTCTCGGCCCGCAGGAAAGGCTTCCCCTTTTCCACCACGTAGCGCTTGAGGGTCGTTTCGCCGTCGATCAGGGCGGCCACAATGTCGCCGTTGCGTGGCTCCCTGAATTCCAGAATCACGGTGTCACCATTGCAGATATGGGCATCGATCATCGAATGCCCGCGGACTTTGAGTGCGAAAGTCCGGGCATTGCGCGGAATGCCGAGGGAGGCGATGTCGATGGAAACGCAGCCCTCGCGTTCGGTTTCCGTATCCTGCGCCATGCCGGCGGCGATGTTGCCATAGATCGGAATGTCCACGATCTGCTCGCGATCGAGTTCTTCGGGGAAAATCACCGCCCGGGCCTTCCCGGCGAGGCGCTGGATGACGCCTTTCCGCTCAAGGGCCCGCAAGTGGCTCATCGCGGCGGTCTGGCTGGCGAATCCGAAGTAGTGCTGGATCTCGCGGGTGGAAGGCATCAGGCCGGTGGTCCGCTGCTTGTCCTTCAGATAATCCACAATTTCCTGTTGGCGTGAGGTGAGTCCTTGTGACATGGCGTTGTGAACAGTGTTCGAGGGAACAAACCATGACGAAATTGATCAGGCAAGCGGAAAGATCAGGTTGATTGCAACTTGAAGCCGCAGCCCGAATCAGGCACACCCTCCCCATGCCGCGCCCGCCCTTGACCCGCCTAGCCGCGCTTTTCGTCTCCGTCGCGATGGTCAGTGCCTGCGGCGGGAGCCCTCCTCCACGCCCCACGTCCCCCAACGGGCCACAAGTCCGCCCCTCCTCCGGCGCGGTTCCCAGTCAGGCTCCGCCAGCGGTTGCCGCACAGAGCGCCATCGTGGTGGACCCCGATACCGGTCGCGTGCTCTACGCCAAGAACGCCGACCTTCCCCGCGCCGTGGCCAGCACCCAGAAGATCATCACCGCGCTGTGCGTGCTCGATGCCGGGGACATCGACAAGACCGTGGTGGTCGAGCCGTCCGACACCGCCTGCGAGCCCACCAAGCTGGATCTGAAGCCGGGCGAGACCTACACCCGCCGCGAATTGCTGAAGGCCCTGATGGTGAAAAGCGCCAACGATGTCGCCCGCGCGCTGGCCCGTGACGTGGCGGGCAGCCAGGACGCCTTCTCGGCCATGATGAACCGCAAGGCGGCGTCGCTCGGCATGCGCAACTCCCGTTTCCTCAATCCGAACGGCCTCACCCTTCCCGGCCAGCAGTCCACCGCCCGCGACATGGCGATCGCCGCACGGGCTGCCTATCGGAGCCCCCTGCTGCGCTCCATCGTGGCCACGAAGTCGATGACTTTCCGCTATCCCGACGGACGGGTGAAACTGCTGGAAAACACCAACCGCATCCTCAAGTCGGTGCCCTACTGCAACGGCATGAAAACCGGCACCACCGATCTGGCCGGACGCTGCCTCGTCTGCACCGGCTCGCTCAATGGTCGCTCGGCGATCATCGTGATCCTGAAATCAAACACGCCGAACGTCTGGAAGGACGGGGAAAAACTCCTGCGCTGGGCTCTCGAAAGCCCGACCGCAGGTTGAGCCACGGCCATGGCCCGCACGCCGGAATCCGAGCTCCAGCAGATCGCCTCGGCTGGGCTGCTGCGTCGCCTGAGTGCCTTGGACTCCGGAACAGGCCCGGTGGTGAGGCGCGACGGTCGCAGCCTTCACAATTTCGCCTCGAACGACTACCTCGGCCTGGCGTCGCATCCAAAGCTGACCGAGGCCTTCATCGAGGGCGTGCAGCGCTACGGAGCAGGCGCGGCTTCGGCGCGATTGGTGAGTGGCACGCTGCCACCGCATCAGGTGCTTGAGGAAGCCCTGGCCGAGGCCAAGGGAACGGAAGCCTCGCTGGTCTTCGGATCGGGCTTCGCCACCGCGCTGGGCTGCCTTCCGGCGATCGTGGCTCGCGGCGACACCATCATTCTGGACAAGCTGGCCCATGCCTCGCTGATCGACGGGGCCCGGCTGTCCGGCGCCACGCTGCGGGTCTTTCCCCACAACGATTCCGCCAAGCTGGACCGGCTTCTCACAAGCCTGCGCGCCAAGGACGCCACCGGCAGGATCCTGGTGGTGACCGAGTCGGTTTTCAGCATGGACGGCGATCTTTGCCCGCTGGAGGAAATCGTGCGGGTGGTGGAGCGACATGGCGCCTTGTTGTGGCTGGACGAAGCGCACGCCTTTGGATTGTTCGGAGAAAGCGGCATGGGCCTGGCCGCCGCGCTGGGACTTCAGGATGCGGTGACGTTTCAAATGGGCACCTTCAGCAAGGCTGCGGGCTTGTCCGGCGGCTATGTGGCGGCCTCCCGGGAGTGGATCGACCTGTTGGTGAACCGCGCCCGGGCCTTCATCTACTCGACCGCCCCTCCCCCGGCCCTGGCGCATGCCTGCCTGGCCTCCCTGAAGCTCATCCGCTCGGCAGAGGGCGAGGCTCTCAGGCAGAGGCTGCAAGCCCATCTAACAACATTCGACCCATCTTCGCCGTCGAGACCGCGCTCGGCGATCGTGCCCGTCGTTCTTGGGGAAAACGAGTCCGCCCTCGCCGCGGCCAGTCGTCTGGAAGAGATCGGCTTTCTGGTGCCTGCAATCCGTTTCCCAACGGTTCCGAGGGGCTCCGCGCGACTCCGGATCAGCCATTGCGCCGCCCATGAGACGGCGACTGTCCGGGCGCTCGCCGAGGCGCTCAGTAATATGGCTTCAGCATGAGATAACAAATCGGGCCGGTGACGGCGACGTAAAGCCAGATCGGGAAGACCCATTTCGAAAGCCGTCGATGGTCGGCAAATCGATTCGTCACGGCGGCGATCCAGGTGAAAAGAATGCAGGGCAGGCTGAGCCCCGCGAGCGAGATATGGGAAATGAGCAGGAAGAGGTAAACCGAGCGGATCGTTCCGGTGCCGCCGAACTTGGTTTCCACGGTGGTGAAATGGTAGGCGACGTAGCAGAGCAGGAACAGGATCGAGAGGATCATCGCCGCGTTGATGAAGCGCTTGTGCAGGGCGATCTTCCCCTGCTTCACGGCCGCGATCGCCCCGATCAGGGACACGGCAACCAGGGAGTTGAGCACGGCGTGAACCGGCGGCAGGAACTTGAACGACCAGCCCTCCGGCAAGGGGATGTGCATTTCCGGACGACGCATCAGGCCGACGAGGACCAGCACCACGGCGGTTAGAACCCAGGCAACGATGCCGAGGGTTTTCGAAAGTTTCTCATTCGCGGGCCGGGAGAGCCACTGCTTGCGTTCGTCGTTCATCATTTCTTGAGTTCGGTCGATTTGCCGAGCTCCTCGCGCAGGCGGCTGTAGAGATCGGTCTTGAGGGTTTCGTAAAGCTCGGGCTGGCGCTTCTGAGCCTCCTCCGAGCGGGCCTCGGCGAGCGGCCATTTGCCGACCACCTGCCAGTTGCGATCCACCATCATGAAGGCGAGATCATGCGAGAAGCGGCCGTTGGCCTCGATCTCCGACTGGTTGGTGCGCTCCCGGATGCCGAAAAACTTGAGTTCCTTTTCCAGATACTCGTGGGTCGTCTTTTCATCACCGGCATTCACGAACCACCAGTTCTTGGCGTCGGCTCCGAGCGCACCGGCGTACTCCTTGAGCCGCTCGACGCTGTCCTGGGTGGGATCGACCGAGATGCAGACGATCTGGAAATCCGGGTTGGCCTTGAACTCATCGTAGATCGCGCGGAGTTCGGCTCCATTGCGTTGGGCGCAGTGCGGGCAGATGGCGAAAAATTCGGCGACGATCCAGACCTTTCCCTTCAGGTCGGACAGCTTCACCTGCTCGCCCGCCTGGTTCACGCCGGTGAGATCGCGCTGGATCGGGAACCACTCCTGCTCCTTCTGCCGACCCGCGTTTTCAACGAGCTGTGGATCGACCTTTCTGAAACCGGATCGCACATACATGGCCGCACCGATGATCGCCGCCGACATTACGACGACGCCAAGATAGAGCAGGATGATCTTCGATTTCGGGTTCATGAGTTTTCGTGGGGTTCGGCGAGGAGTGCATCCATGGTGCGGACGAGGACCTCT
>JAIXVN010000367.1 GCA_027483005.1 Verrucomicrobiaceae bacterium | reverse complement strand
TAGGAACAGCGCAAGTTTGCAACTTGCAGGTCGACCCAAGGCTCACCCGATCATCTCCGCGCCGAAATACGGCACGAGGGCGGCGGGAAGCTTGATCGAGCCGTCGGGCTGCTGGCATTGCTCCAGCAGGGCAACGTAGAGCCGTGGAAGCGCGGTGCCGGACCCGTTCAGGGTGTGCGGGAAGCGGTTTTTGCCTTCGCTGTCCTTGAAGCGGAGCTTCATGCGGCGGGCCTGGTAGTCGCCGAAGCAGGAGCAGCTCGAGACTTCGAGATACTTGCCGTGACCGGGTGCCCAGACCTCGATGTCGTAGGTCTTGGCCGAGGAAAACCCGAGGTCGCCGGTGCAGAGCTCGATCGTGCGGTAGTGCAGGCCGAGCTTCTGGAGGATCGATTCGGCATGCGCGGTCAGTTGCTCGAGGACCTCGAAGCCCTGGTCCGGATGGACGACCTGGACGAGCTCGACCTTGTCGAACTGGTGCATGCGGATGATGCCCTTGTTGTCGCGTCCGGCGGATCCGGCCTCACGGCGGAAGCAAGGGGTGTAGGCCACCATTTTCACCGGCAGCTCGGACTCGGCGAGGATGGTATCGCGGTAAAGATTCGTCACCGGCACCTCGGCGGTGGGGGCGAGGAAGAGGTTGTTGATGCCGTCGTCACCGGCATCGGTGCCATACATGTCGTCCTCGAACTTCGGCAGCTGGCCGGTGCCTTCCATGCACTCGCGCTTCACGAGGTGCGGGACATTGACCTCCTCGTAGCCGTTGGCGGATTGGGTATCCAAGAGGAAATTGATGAGCGCGCGTTCGAGCTTCGCGCCCTGGCCGCGATAGACGACGAAGCCGGAGCCGGCGACGCGGGTGCCGTCGTCCCAGTTGACCAGGCCGTGCTTGAGGGCGAGTTCGACGTGGTCCTTTGGTTCTGTTAGATCGGGCTTCGCGCCCCATTCGCGGACGACCGGGTTCGCGCTTTCATCCGAGCCGACGGGGCAATCCGCGTGCGGCATGTTCGGGATGTTCAGCAAAAGGTCGGCCTGGCGGGCGGAGGTGGCCTCGGCCTCGGTGTCGTAGGCGGAGATCTTGGCATTGATCAGGCGGACCTGGTCCTCGATCGCGCTGGTGTCCTCGCCCTTGCCCTTGAGCATGCCGATTTCCTTGGAGACGCGCTTGCGATCGGACTGGAGGGACTGCTTTTCGGTTTCGGCGTGGCGGCGCGCCTCGTCGCAGGCGAGCACTTCGTTGACGAGCTTCCAGTGGTCCCCGCCGCGCGGTTTGATGGCGTCCTGAACGGCGGTCGGGTTTTCGCGGATGACGCGGATGTCGAGCATGGCGGGCGGATTTAGAACGGACGGGCGCTGCGAATAAACGTAAAAAAGCGCGACCCCGGAATCCGGAGCCGCGCTGAGGTGGGAAGGGCTGGATTATTCCGCAGCCTTTGGGGCCGCCGGAGCGGCTTTCTGCATCTCGGCCCTCACCGTGGCGGCGAATTCCTCAGCGGTCGGCGGTGTGCCTTTTTCCATGGCCTCGGCGTAGCTGTTGAAGGGCGCGGCGGGCAGGCTCATCCGGCCCGGAGTGGCGGGAGCGGAGGCCGCTTTTTCGGCAGCGAGCTTGGCGGCCTTGAGCGCGGCTTCCTTTTCCCCGGCCTTCCAGAGAAGGGCGGCGATCATCTGGTTTTCCATCGGTCCTCCCTTGGATTCCATCTCCGGAGCGAGGGTCGTGGCGACGGCCTTGACGAAGGTCGCGGGAACCTCGTCCTTGGAGCTCAGCAGGGAGCGGGCGGCAGCGAAAAGGGTCATCAGGCGCCCTTGTTCCGGCAGGGTTCCAATCCCGGTCTCGGCGGCAGCCCAGTCCTTTTTCGCGATCAGCAGGTCGAAGCCCATCATGGAAAGGTAGGGGGAGTCGGCGTTCAGTTCCTTGAGGTCACTGATCGCCTTGGCGATCCCCTCTGCGTCATTCTTGGCCTTCGCCTGGCTGTAGGCGCGCATCACGCCGCTGACCTTGCCCTGGGCGGCCTGCTTGGCGGCGATGCCGTCGATGGCATTCTTCTGGGCGTCGCCACCGGCGAGGAAGGCTTCGATGATCCCGTCGGTGAGCTGCATCGGGTGGGTCTTGAGAAGGATCCTGCCGTCCTTCACCACGAAGGCGTGGGGGATTCCGGTCACGCCGGCGGGATTGAGCCACTCGGTTTCAAAGGCACCGCCCTTGCCGGTGTAGGCGACGTTGTAGGCCATGCCGTCGCCCTTCTTCTTCACGAACTCCACGACCTTGTCCTTGCCGTCCTCCCAGACGTTGATGCCGGAAATGATGAGGCCCTTTTCCGCATACTTCTGGTGAAGTTCGTTCACGTGGGGGATGGCGGCGATGCAGGGACCGCACCAGGTGGCCCAGCATTCGAAGAGGTAAACCTTGCCGGGTTCCCAGGTCTTCGGGCCGCTGCCCTGGACCCAGTCGAGCTTGGCAAACACATCGGTGGTGACGGCGGAGCCTACGTTGAGCGTGGCTTCCTCGGGCTTGAGGCGCTTGGAGGCACCCTGGGGAGACGGCACGACTTTTCCGGCAGGGACAGCGTTTTCAGCGGCTTCGGCGGTGCAGACGGCTGCGGAAACAAGGAGTGACCAAATGATTTTCACGTGCCGTCTAACGCCTGCCGGTCTCGGGTTTGTCTAGGAAAATGAGCGATTCCTACCCGCCGGATCGGATCCAATGGCCGCGGCTTCATTTCTCCGGCACCGCGATCTCCTGCTCGACCTCGATGCCTCCGAACATGTTCATCATGCCGGACGCCTTGGTTTCAAGGTGGGTCCTGTATTGCTGGAGCTGTTGCTCGTTGAGCACCGGACGCAGCGCCTCGATCCGTTCGTCGGTGCGCGTTTTGATGGTGTCTGCGATGACCTGCTTGAAGTCATCGTCGGACACCTTCTTGTGGCCTTCCGGATCCATTTGCTCATGGATGAGGTCGGTCAGTCCGAGTTCGTCGTCGATCTCGATGCCCATCCCTTCCGTGAACAGGTTCATCATGGAGGACGACTTCTTCGCATTCTCCTGCTTGGAGGCCTGTTCGGAAAGCACGCCATAGACCGCGTCCTTCTGTTCCGGGGTGAGATCGAGGACGGTGCCGAGGGTGCCGAGATCCTTGAGGGCCCTGGAGTCAATCCGGCTCTGGCGTTCCTTGGCCTTGAGCGCGTCGAATCCCGCCTTCTGCTGATCATTGAGCAGGGCGGCGGTGGCTTCTTCGAGTCCGTCGCGCTCCATCAGGTCCGACAGCTCCTTCATCTTGGCGGAGTTGTCATCGGAGCCATCGAAGGAGAAAAGCTCGCCCATTTTCACGAAGCGCTCCTCCATGGCAGCGCGGATCCTTGCCTGCTGGTCGGGAGAGAGGTTCAACTCGGCGCAAAGCTTCGCGAAGCGGGCCTCGAACTTCTTGCGCTGCATGTCGGTCATCCGCTGGGCCATCTGCTGCTGCATTTTCTTTCCTGCTTCAGTGGCCTTCGCCTCGATCTCGCGCTTCGAAGTGTCGATGGCCGGGCGGGCCGGGCGGGCGGGTGTGTCTTTTGCGTTCTCGGATCTTGGCTTTTCCGGAACTGCCGCCGTCTTGGATGACGGGTCCCCCATCGCGGTTTGAGCTGCCACGGGAGCGGTGCCGTTGCTGGACGCGGAGGGCTTGGCGAACCAACCGATGGCGATTCCGGCAAGAAGGCAAACGGCGGGCAGGGCGAATTTCATCGCCGGAAAGCGAGCCCGGTCAGGCGATTTGTTCCGGTTCCTGGCCGAGGAAGGACTTTTTGCAAAGCTCGGCATACTTGCCATGCAGGGCCAGCAGCTCGTCATGCGTGCCCTGTTCGATCACACGACCCTGATCGAGCACGTAGATGCGGTCGGCATTGCGGATGGTGGAAAGCCGGTGGGCGATCACGAAGGCGGTGCGGTTTTCCATCAAGCGGTCCAGCGCGTCCTGGATGAGCCGTTCGGTCTGGCTGTCCACTGAGGCGGTGGCCTCGTCGAGAAGCAGGATCGGCGCGTTTTTCAACAAGGCCCGTGCGATCGAAAGTCGCTGCTTTTCCCCACCGGAAAGCTTCACGCCGCGCTCGCCGACGTTGGTGTCGAGCTGCTTCGGGAGCTCCTTGACGAAATGGTCGGCATGCGAGGCCTCCAGCGCGGTCCAGAGTTGATCGTCGGTGGCATCCCGTTTGGAGAGGAGGAGGTTCTCCCTAACAGTTCCATTGAAGAGGAAGGCCTCCTGGGTGACGTAGGCGAGGTTGTCCCGCAGGCTTTCCTTGGACAGTCCGGCGATGTCGTGGCCATCCAGGGTGATGGTCCCGCTGGTGGTCTCGTAAAAGCGCGCCAGGAGGGACAGGACGGTCGTTTTCCCCGCACCGGTGGGCCCGACGAGGGCGATGGTCTGGCCGGGCTGAACTTCCAGGGAGACCTCGTTCAAGGTCGGCTGGTCCTGGTAGGAAAAGGAAACGGCGTCGAACACCACGCTCCCTTGAATCTTCGCGGGCAGCTTTGCCCCTTCGAGCGCGTTTTTCTCGCTCTCCGAGTCCAGGATCTGGAACACCCGATCCGCCGCAGCTTTGCCGGAAAGCACCATCTGGTTGAGCGAGTTCAGGCGGTCGATCGGCTCATAGAACAGGGACAGGAACAGCAGGAACTTGACGAGGTCACCCTGCGACAGCTCGCCCTTCATCGCGGCATAGCCGCCGAAGCAGAGCACCAGCACGTAACCCGTCATCCTCAGGAACGACATCCCGGGCGAGTAAAGCGCCCACCACTTCATGATCCTCAGGTTCGCCCGGCGGAGCTGATCGGAAAAGCGGTTGAAGCGGTTCAGCTCCTCGGTTTCCGCCGCGTAGGCCTTGATCTGGCGGATTCCGGAGATGTTGTCGTGAAGCAGCGCATTGAGATCGGACGAGGCATCGCGCTGGTTGCGGTAGCGGTCGCGCCCCTTGGTCGAGTAGATCGCTGCGCTGAGGGCCAGCAAGGGCACCGGCAGGGTGGCCCAGGCCGCCACGGTCGGATTCAGGTAAAACAGGAAGGCCCCCACGCCGAGCACCTGCAGTGCCGCCACCAGGCCCTGCTCGATGCCGTCGATCAGCACCCGCTCCATGTTGGTCACGTCCTCCACCACCCGGGTCATGATGTCCCCGGTGCGGCGGGTATCGAACCAGCGCAGCGGCAGGCGCTGGATCTTCGAGTAGAGGTCGGAGCGGATGTCGTAGATGACCTTTTGCTCGAAAATGTTGTTGATGAAGATCCGCAGCGAATTCAGCCCGTCCTTGGCGAGGAATCCGACGGCGGCGAGAGCGATCCACCGGAGGAATTCGCCATGTTTTTCAGGATTCGGAATGATATTGTCGATCACATGGCCGGTGGCGTTCGGAAAAATGAACACCGCGAGGGTCATGCCGACAGCGCAGCAGAGCTGGGCCGTCGCGAGCCCCGGATAGTGGCGTAAGTAGGAGAAAACACGAATGACGGAGCGCATGAGGGACCGCAGACCGTTGCGACTTGTGCATGCTTTGTAAAGGCAAGCGCGAAATCCTTTGAAATTTGGGATTGCGGCGGCAAAACAGTCCCTCCTAGTGTCTGCCCACACGGGAAATCCAACGTCCAAATCCCAAACCCTTATGGCCAAAGTATTCGGCATCCTCACAGCACTCATCCTCGCCGCCGCGGCATTTGTCGCGAACAAGAACGGCGCGAAGTATCAAACGGAAATCTCCAGCAGGCAGCAGGAGGAGAAGCTTCTGGTCTCCACCGAGAAGCGCCTCGCCGCCGCCAAGGAGGATCTCGCCACCACCACCAAGAGCCGGATCGAGACCGAGGCCACCGTGGTCAAGCTGATCAAGGACAAGATCGCCCAGGAGAAACTCAACGTGGATCTCAAGAAGCAGATCGACGCCAAGGTCGCCGAAGTCGCCGCCAACAAGGAGAAGCTCGATGGCCTGAAAAAGAAACTCGAAGGTCTTCCGAACATCGAGAGCTTGGCAGGAATCATGAAGGCCCGCCGCGCCGAGCTTGAGGAGCTGGCCTCCACCATCGCCGCTTCCGAGGCCACCCTTGCCAACCTCACGGCCGAGTCCGAACACCTCGACAAGGTGAACGCCAACTACCGTGAGATCGGCTCCTGGCCCGCTGCCAAGAAGTCCAACCCGGCCCTGAAGACCCGCATCAGCTCGATCTACTCGAACTGGGGCTTCGTCACCCTCGCCGCCGGCAACACCGCTGGGGTCATCGCCAGTTCCAATCTCGATGTGGTTCGCGACGGAGAAACGATCGCCAAGCTGGTCGTCACCGCCGTCGAAGCCGGCACCGCCTCCGCCAGCATCGTTCCTGATTCCGTCAAGGCCGACACGGTCCTGATGGTCGGTGATTCCGTTGTGCCCTCGAAGTAAGCCCCATTTTCGAAACCAGAAACTCCAACCAGGATTTCAATGAAACCCCTCTTCCACATTCTCGCGATTCTCGCCGCCGGTGCCGGAATCTTTTTCTCCTTCGAAGTTTCCAAGAAGTTCGAGGAACAGCAGGCCCTGCGCACCAAGACGATCAACACCAACAAGGAGAAGACGGCCGATGCGGTGGCGACTGAAAAGGAAGCCTCCGACGAGCACGCCAAGCTTCGCAAGGCCCAGGACGAGCAGACCGAGACCGAGCAGGCAATTTCCGCCCTCAACGACACCTACGCCGGTTACAAGCGTGACTTGGCGGATCAGGAAGCGACCTTGGAAGCCCAGAAGGCCGATCTTGCGAAGGTCAATGAGTCCATCGCCCGCGTCTCCGAAGTCATGAAAACCATCGGTGATCCGGACGTGAACATCGAGAATCTCGCCGAGAAGGTGAAGGAGATCGAGGACAAGAAGGCTGCTCAAACCAAGAAGGCCGATGAACTCGCCGAACT
>JAIXVN010000083.1 GCA_027483005.1 Verrucomicrobiaceae bacterium | reverse complement strand
TGGAACTGTCTGACCATCCCATGGCACCCATTGTTGATGACGATCATCTTGAGAGGAAGCTTGTTCCGGGCAACGGTCTGAAGTTCCTGAATGTTCAGTTGAAAGCTGCCGTCACCAGCGACGACCACTACAGGTTTACCCGATCCGTAGGCCGCGCCGATCGCAGCCGGCAATGAAAAGCCCATGGCCCCCATTCCTCCCGATGTCATGAATCTCTGGTGGCCTTCCAAATCAAGAGATTGAGCGGCCCACATCTGATGCTGACCAACATCCACGACAAAGGCAGATGCCGCGCCCGACACAGCGGATAGGCGGTGCATGAAGACGTTCGGGTTGATGCCCTCAAGGCCGGGAAGTTCATTGACATCCGGCCACTCCGCCTTCAATCCGGTGATGCGATTTTGCCAGGCCTCCCGGATTGTCGGACCTCCGATTCTGTCAGCCCCGCGGCTCAGGAAGGGAGCCAACTCGGAAACAAGGGAGTGACAACCGGTCACTCGATTGTTCATCTCACCAGGTTCGCAATCCACATGGAAAATGGCTCTACCGGACTTGAAACCATCGGTATCCGCTCCTGTCTGGCGGACATCAAGCCTACTTCCGAGTACCAACATGAAATCACTTTCGCTCAAGGCGATGTTGGTCCAGCGATTTCCGTAGCTTCCAAGCAGCCCTGCACGTTGCGGGTGTGAGGCGGAAAGAAGATCGACTCCCATGAGGGAATGAATCACCGGCACCCCCAGCTTTTCTACTACGACCCGAAAGTCATCGACAGCAAGCCCGGAGCGCAAGCCTCCACCAGCAAGGATCAGGGGTCGCTCGGATTGCTCCAGCTGCCTGAGGATGTCGTCCCAAAACGCATCAATCTCGATGTGAGAGCCAATCTTCTTGGAAGGCGGAAATTGATCGAGGCGGCTCAGGTCATTGATCTCCGCCCGTTGCACATCCATGGGGATGTCGATCAACACCGGGCCAGGTCTCCCGCTTGAAGCTAGCACAAATGCCTCCTCCAGCATTCTTGGTATATCATTTGGATCATTCACCAGCCAAGCTGCCTTTGTGATCGGAAGCGCCATCGCAACGATGTCGGTTTCCTGGAAACCCAATTGACGGATCGCCCTAGTGCCCTTCTGTTCATGCCTATTGACCTGACCGGTGATGAAGATTGCTGGAGTGGAGTCAAAGTGACAGCTTCCAATTGCAGTCAAAAGATTGGTGGCCCCTGGGCCACTGGTGGCCATCGCTACGCCAGGGATGCCGGTCGCTCTCCCGTATCCTTCTGCCGCAAAAGCCGCACCTTGCTCATGATGCATGCTGATGATCTTGACGCTCGTCTTTTGTTGAAGCGAATCCAGCAGGAAAGTGATCATTCCTCCGACAAGTTCAAACACGTGGCTCACACCTCGGCGCTCAAGGTAGGCTGCTATATAGTCGGAAACTTTCATATGTTTTGTTTCAAGTACCAATTTGATGTCTTGCGGATTGAATCTGTTAGGGAAATCTTCTCGGAGAGTCCAAGTCTTTCCTGGGCCTTGGAGACGTTTGGAATATAAATCGAGGGAGGAAGGCCGGCCGGGCTCACCGCGACCGGATCGGGGAGAGCGTGTATTTCTGAAACCTTCCTGGCGAGATCCAGAATGGTGACCGCATTCGACGAGCCCACATTGTAAGCTTGGCATCCCTTGCTTTGAAACAACATGGTCCAAAGCCAGATTGCCAGATCGGCTGCATACATGTAGCTTCTCACAGCCTGTCCATCTCCGGTTAGCTGGATCGGGCGGCCATGGATTCCGTCTCTGATGAAGTTTCCAATGGCGTAATTCTGATCGAGAGGGATATGAGGTCCGACAAATGCAAAGCAACGGGCAATTGATACATCGCAACCAGTAGCCTTCCCATGAGCAGAGCACAAGTACTCACAAGCTCGCTTTGCAATACCATAGGCGGAGGCATCGACCAAAGGATCCGGCGATCCATCAAAAGACTCATGGAATCCAGTGGCATCGATGGACTTGCTGCCATAAACCGCGCCTGAGCTGGTGAACAGCAAGCGCTTTGCATCGCACGCAATTGCGAAGTCCAAAACTCTTGAGGTCCCTTTGATCATTTGCTTCATCAATTCGGGACCAGATTGTGGCCATGAGCGGTTAGCCGTATCGGTTGCAGCATGGATAATGCTATCGAACGAGCCTTCAGGGAACTCAAAATCTTGTATATCTCCTTGAATCCACTCTATCTCGTGGCAATCCAGGAGATGAGGCATCTTTGCAAGAAAGCATTGGGGGTTCCGCGACAGGATTGTTGCTCGCAATCCCAAATCCTCACTTCGATTGGCGTGAACAAGGGTTTCGAGTAACCAAGCGCCAAAGAAACCCGTTCCGCCCGTGATGAAGATTTTCTGCCCAATCGCAGATTTCCAGAGTTCTTTCGTTGCACACCAAACATGATCCAAATCCTCATCAGGAATTGGTGATAGGGTGGTTTGCTGGGGCCTTGTCAAAAGATTTGGTTTATGATCGTCTTTGATTTCCAATGGGAGATTTTTTTCTCCCCGCTGTCTTCACGATTCAATCAATGATGGTTAGCGAGAACAAATTGATACTTTTTCCCCAATTGCGTTGCATTCGCCTGCCCCTTGTCTAGATCGAGTTCTAGATCAATCCGGCCACCGGTTTGATCTATGGATACCGACTTCGGTGAAGATATCATGAACGGAAGTTTCCTTTTGGCTGTTAGGCAGTAAACTTCATCACTTTCGACAAATCGATAAACATCGATTATGATTTCCTGATTTTTGTCTTCTACGGAATAGACAAGCCAAGTTTTGCCTTCTAAAAACTTTTTCAAATCTGCGGTCGATTTTACGTTCGTGGATCGAACAGGATCATCACCACGCTTCTCGCCAGCGAGCGCCTGACTTGACTCCCTTTCCTTCTTCACAATCAAGGCCTCGCTCAAACGCCTTTCCTGAATCAAGCGATCCTCCAGCTTCTGGAGCTCCTTTTTGTACTTCTCCTTCCATGGGATCATTTCCTGATCGACACGGGTCTGGAACTGCTCGCGAAGGCGGGTGAGTTCGAGGGGTTCGGCAGTGATTTCCTCTTGGGCTTGGGCGGATGCGTCAAAGATCAACAAGATCCCTAGGGCTGTCGCGAGGTGAATGCGTTTCCTATTCATTGCTATTGAGTGTAGGGAGAATTCTGGAAAACGGAAGGTTGAACATCGAACATCGTGTGACTTCAAGGCTTCGGATTCCGGGCGCTGCCTCCATTAAAGGGGAGGTTGAGGAGCCACATTTTGTTCTTCGCAGGCGCGATGATGATTTCCGGAATCGCGAGTAGGGTGCCGGAGGCCGATGGTTGTCACAGCCGCGTATGGATGCGAGTTCGACAAGAGCATCCGATCCAATGAGACCAAGCCGCCTGGCCTTGCCGAGCAGGAAAGAAGTTGGAGCTGATTGACCGAGATCCCGCGCAAGTGAGGGCATGGAAAGCGGCTTTGGACGTCGGTCTTCGAGTTTCTCCAAATGTGAGCAAGATAGGTTAGGGGTGGCCTTAACCTGAATCTTGAATTGGGAGCTTGTCTAACAGTTCCTAGCCGCTGCGCGGTGTGAGGAGTCAGGCCCCCTTGCCGATGACGAAGACCTCGAAGCCGTGGGCCTTGAGGGCGGCGGTGGGAAGGATGGCCCGGCCGTCGAAGACGAAGGCGGGCTTCAGCATGCCGTCGTAAAGGCGGATGAGATCGAGGTTTCTGAATTCCTCCCACTCCGTCAGTGCGGCAAGCGCATGGGCGCCCTGGCAGGCCGTGTAGGGTGAGTCACAGATCTGAAGGTGGGTTTTGATCAGTTCGGGATCGACTCCGGCGTCGATCAGATCCTGGCGGATGCTGTCGGCATCGACCCGCGGGTCATAGACGGCGATCTGGGCACGTTCACGGAGGAGGTCACGGCAGACGGCAATGGAGGCCGACTCGCGGGTGTCGTTGGTGTCCTTCTTGAACGCAAAGCCGAGGATGGCGATGCGCTTTCCGGTGACGGTGTTGTAGAGGGTGCGGACGATTTTCTCGACGAAGCGGGATTTCTGCCAGTCGTTGAGCTCGATCACCTTGATCCAGTAGGCGGCGACCTCCGGCAGGCCGAAGGATTCGCAGAGATAGACGAGGTTGAGGATGTCCTTCTGGAAGCAGGATCCGCCGAAGCCGACGGAGGCCTTGAGGAACTTCGGGCCGATGCGGCTGTCGGTGCCGATGGCGCGCGACACCTCATCGACATCCGCGCCGGTGGCCTCGCAGAGGGCGGAGATGGAGTTGATGGAGGAGATGCGCTGGGCGAGGAAGGCGTTGGCGACGAGTTTGGAGAGCTCGGACGACCAGAGATTGGTGGTGATGATGCGCTCGCGTGGCACCCAGTTGGCATAAACGGAGACCAGGGCCTCGACGGCGTCGGCTCCGCCCGGGGTGGTTTCGCCACCGATGAGGATGCGGTCCGGGGCGCTGAGATCCTCGATGGCGGTGCCTTCTGCCAGGAACTCCGGATTGGACAACACATCGAAGGTGGCGTCGGCACGGGAGTTGGCGGCGAGGATGGACTTGATCGCGGTGGCGGTTTTCACCGGGATGGTACTCTTTTCCACGATGATCTTGTGGCCCTGGGAGACCTCGGCGATGAGGCGGGCGGCGGACTCGATGTAGCGCAGATCCGCCGCGCGACCGGCCCCGATGCCGTAGGACTTGGTGGGGGTGCCGACCGAGACGAAGATCAGGTCGGCGGAGGCGATGGCGGCCTTGATGTCGGTGCTGAAATGGAGGTTCCGGCCGCGGGCGGAACGGACGACCTCGTCGAGGCCGGGCTCATAGACCGGCAGGGAGTCGGAGTTCCAGGCGGCGATGCGTTGGACATTGAAGTCGGCGACGGTGACCTGGATATGGGGGCACTTGGCGGCGATCATGGCCATGGTCGGGCCGCCGACATAGCCGGCTCCGAGGCAGCAGATGGATTTGATGTTCATGGGAAGAGAGGCTCGACACGCCTGAGTCTTGCCGAGAGCAAGGGGACGGGGACAGTGAGGGTCGGTGGAAGGTCAGGCCAGAAGAGGGCGAACCGCTTTTGCAGGGGACAAAACCAGGCTTCGGGCCGACCAAAGGGAAGAAGTGTTGAGCGGACCTCAGGAAGGACAACTGCTGTCTTGACGGTCACTCAGAGGCCGGGGCGACCGGCCAGCACGAGGAGGTAGTCCTTGCCAAGATAACTGGAAACACTGGTCGCCTTGGCATAGTCCACCGTGATCTTGATCTCACCCGCAGCCAGCTTGATGCCGACTTCGGTGGGGGCCTTGGCAGATTAGGCGAAGGGGCCCTTTGACGACAGAACGAAGGCATTGTTGGAGTCCACGAAATGGTAGACATCCAGAAGGGTTTCCCGCTTCTTGTCTTCGGCCGCATACACCAGCCAGACGGTTCCGGTGAACGTCTTTCTTGCTTCCGCCGAGGAGTCGGGCACAGGAAGGCCAGAAGAGGCCGCAGCCTGAGCGGGCGGCTTGGTGGAGAGGCCGCCGTTGGCCTCCCGCTCGGACTTCACGGCCAGGGCCTCCTTGAGCCGGCGCTCCTGGACCAGGCGATCTTCCAGCTTCTGTAGTTCCTTCTTGTACTTGTCCCGCCAAGGGATCATTTCCTGGTCGATCCGGGTCTGGAACTGCTCCCGCAAGCGGGTCAGTTCGAGTGGCTCGGCGGTTTCCTCCTGGGCATGGGACAATTCACCAAGCATCAGGAGAGCTCCGAGGACTGTCGAAACGTAAGTGCGATTTCGATTCATGGCGGTGGAGGTTGGGAAGGGTTTGGGAGAACGGAACGTCGATAGTCGAACATCGAACGCCTGGTGGTTTTTTGCCTTTAGGCTTTTGGACCTTCAGGCGGCAGCCTTCGCGGCTGCGAACTCGCGGATGACCTGGACCATGTAGTCAATCATCGCGGGAGTGAGGCCGGGGTAGGTGCCGAGGAACATGGTCTGGTTCATGATCCGGTCAGCACCGGGAAGCTCACCGGAAACGCGCATGGCAGCGGGGTTGTCGCGGCGGAGCTGCACGAAGGCGGGCTGCCGGACGAG
>JAIXVN010000216.1 GCA_027483005.1 Verrucomicrobiaceae bacterium | reverse complement strand
GCGGGGGCCAACGTCTGGGTGCAGGACGGCTCGATCTGGCTCTACCTTGCGCACAACGGCGCCTACGATGAAACCGGCCGCCTGCTGAAACTCGGCTGCGTTCGCCTCACACCGAAGGCGCTGAATCTCGGTGGCGAGGCTTTCATTCAGGAACTTGATCCTGCCACCGGTGCGATCACCATCCGGCAAGGCGATTTCAAGGCGACGCTCTGGTTCGCAGGCGAGACCCTGGTTTATGAATCCACCGCCGAAAAGGAGGCTCCGCTGGAAGTGGCCTTCGGCACTTGGCGCGAGAAAACCAAGGACGGCGTACTCTACGACATGTTTGACCGGCGCGACAGGTTCACCGGCGATCAGGTCACCGCGTCGCCCGGCGGATTCCTTTGCTTTCACCGCAACGACGATTATCCGTTTGACGTTCCCGGAATTGTGAGAGCCCAGGGCATCCGTTTGGAATCCCTTCCGGAAAAAACCACCACCGGACGCGTTTTCGGCGCGGCTGTCTGTGTGGACGGCGGCATGTCGCAACCGGTGGAATCCGAAGTGCGCTGGCAGTTCTGGAACGGCAAGGCATGGACCGGCACGACACCTGCCCGCAAGGAGCACCTGGTCACCATGCGCCTTGAAGGCGAGGTCGGAGCCGATCCGAAAAAATGGCCGGCCGAGGCCAAGAGCCTTATGGATGAAAAAGCGCGCGAGGCAGCCAAGGCCGACGAACTGAAGCGCTGGAACGAGTTCTGGAGCCGCTCCCACATCCACATCAATCTTCAATCCACAATCGACAATCGGCAATCCACCGATCCCGGTTTCCTCATCGGTCGGAACTATCAGCTCTTCCGCTACATGCAGGCCGCCAACCGCGATGGCGAGCTGCCCCAGCTTTGCAACGGTGGCATCTTCACCACCGACAACAACGGCCGGATCAAGGGCAACAACAACGACGAGCTGCCGACCTTCGAGGGTGAGCCGATCACGCCGGATTTCCGCCGCTGGATGGGCTGTTGCTTCATGTCGCAGAACCAGCGCTGGCTCGGCTGGCCGACGCTTGCAAACGGCGACGCGGATCTGCTTTCACCGACCACCCGCTTCTATCGCCACCGCGCGAAGATCGCGGCCGATCGGGCCAGGAACCAGGGCGCGGAGGGAGTCGCCTACACCGAGCCGCTGAACCTCTGGGGCCTCTGCCCGGTGGGCCCGCGACCTGACGGACTCTGCGGTGTCCAGCATCTGACCTATCATTTCTCGATGGGCGTGGAGAACGCGTGGATGAACCTGCAGGCGCATGATGTCATGGGCACTCCGCTCGACAAGGATCTCGAATGGATCGCCGGCACCGTGCTGTTCTACGACAGCTTTTACCGCTCGGAATTGAAAAAGCGCACCGGCAACGAGCTCGGTGAGGATGGCAGGCTGGTGATGCATCCGGCCAATGGGTTGGAGTTCGCTGCCGACGCCACCAATCCCCTCGATGGCGTATCAGGCTTCACCGCCGTGACCGACGGATTGCTTCGCGTTCGATCCCTCCCGACCGCCTTGCGGACGCGACTGGAAGCGATCCGCAAGACCATCCCGCCGCTGCCGGTCGCAAGGCGCAGCGGAGTGAAGTCGCTCCAGCCCGCGAAGGCCTGGAACATCGACTACAACAAGTGGGAGCCGATCGAGATGTATGCCGCGTGGCCGTATCGATTGGTCGGCGTGACGCGTCCTGAAACGCTCCAACTGGCACGCGACACCTGGGACACCGTGCCCGAGGACCGCGCCCGGCTTTGCAAGCAGGACTACTCGTGGATGGCGAATCTGGTGAACATGGCCGCGCTGGCCTCGCCGGAGAAAGCCAAGGAACGCGCGATCTACAAGATGGCCAATACCGCCGCGCCACAGGCCCGCTTTCCAGCCTTCTTCGGACCGGGCCACGACTGGCTGCCGGATTTCAACTGGGGCGGCGCGGGCATGACCGGGATTCAGGAAATGCTGCTGGCACCGGAGCCCGGCTCCAACGGCAAGCTGCACCTCTTTCCGGCCTGGCCGGCGGAGTGGGATGTGGATTTCAAACTCCATGCACCGGGCCGGACCGTCGTCGAGGGAGTGTTGAAAGGTGGCAAGCTGGTATCGCTCAAGGTCACGCCGGCAACGCGGCAAAGGGACATCGTCAACTGGCTCGGCAAGCACCCCGCGTGGGAGCCGATCAAGCCGCGCCCTTCGCTCGCCCAGGGCAAGCCGATCACCGCATCGAGCCAGTTCAACGAACCCGGCTACGATGCGAAACTCGCCAACGACGGCGACCCGAAGACCCGCTGGGCCTCGGACTTCGGCGCGCGTTCCGGTTGGCTCGAGATCGACCTCGGTGAGGAAAAGGAAATCGCCTCGGTCCTCGTTTCCGAGATCGAGTGGAAGGAGACCCGCAAGTTCACCATCGAGGTGAAGCAGGGAGATTCATGGAAGGAGGTGGCCAGTGGCACCACCATCGGACAGGACAAGGAGATCGAGTTCGCTCCTGTGAAGGCAAGCCGTGTGCGTCTCAACGTCGCCGAGTCCTCAAATGCCATCAACATCAACGAATTCCAGGTCTTTCCTGCATCGCAGCAATGAACTCTTCTTTTGTCTTTCGCCTCAGGCTTCCCGCGATTGCGTTCATGCTCGGAGGCATGCTTGTTGCCACTGGTGATGACCTCACCAAGGAGGCCGAGACCCACGGCGACCGCTCGCCTGCGGACGCTTACGGTGGCAACCGGAAAGTCGAACAACCGCTCACGCCGGATGAAGCGAAGGTTCCCTATCTGATTCCGGACGGGATCGCCCCGGGTCCTTTTTCAGCAGACTGGAAATCGTTCACGTCGGAGAAGCTCAAGCACGAGCCGGATTGGTGGCGCGAGGCGAAGATCGGTGTCTGGTTCCACTGGGGGCCGCAGTCGATGGGGCGCAACGGAGATTGGTATGCGCGTTTCCTCTATCAGCAGCCGCCGGAGGGCCGCAAGGGCCGTGCGAACAACCGCTGGATGTATGACCAGCACCTCAAGCAATTCGGACACCCCTCGGACTTTGGCTACATGGATGTCTTGAATGCGTGGAAGGCGCCGAAGTTCGATCCGGCGAAGTTGATGAAACTCTATGCCGAATCCGGCGCACGGTATATCCTTGTGCAAGGCGCGCACCACGACAACTTCGACCTCTGGAACTCGAAGTTCCAACCATGGAACTCTGTCAACGTGGGACCGAAGCGTGACATCGTCGGCGAGTTGTTCACCGAGGCCCGCAGATACAAGTTCCGCACCGGCATGGCTTTCCACGCCGACTACTCGCTGTGGTGGTTCCAACCCGCGTTCGGCGCGGACAAGTCCGGACCGAGGGCGGGAGTGCCCTACGATGCCGCCACCCGCACCAATGAAAACGGCAAGGGCCAGTGGTGGGACGGCCTCGATCCGAAGGACCTCTATGGCATCGACCTGCAGGCCGAAGCGCTTCCCGATCAGAACATCCGCGATGGATTCTTCACCCCGGTGCGCGACATCTTCGTGCATCCGGAAACCCGAGCTTTCGCCAGGGACTACACACTGAAGTGGTTCCACCGCGTGAAGCAGTTCGTGGACGACTATGACCCGGACATGCTTTACACCGACGGCACCGAACCCTTCACCGGCAGCGGCACGGCCAAGGGCGTGATCAGCGATGCCACGGTGAAGGTGGTCGCCCACATGTACAACAAACGCGCGGCGAAAAACGGCGGCACGGTGGATTGCATGGCGGTCATCAAGGGAGGCCCGCGGATCACAGGCATCGCGGCTCCCCACGAGAACGGCTACACCGGCCCGATCAAGCGCGACCCCTGGGTCTGGGAGAACACCGTGGGCGAATGGTTCTTCGAGGACAACACGCTCTACGATAGCCGTAGTATGATCTTCCAGATGATCGAGGCCATCTCGCGCGACGGAAATTTCAACCTCAACATCGGCCTCACACCCGAGGGCGAGCTCGAGCCCGGCGGCGTGAGGATGTGGCAGGACTTCGGCGAGTTCACCCGCCGCAATGCCGCCGCGATCTACGGCAGCAGCGCGTGGAAGATCATCGGCGAGGAGGCAGCGGTCGGAAAGATGGACGCCGGAAAGGATGTCATCGCCCAGGTCCGCTCGCTGCTGGCGGACGGAGAACGCGAAATCGTCGTGAGCGTGCAGAACCTCGGTGGCGACCCCGCGCCGGGAGTTCCGAAATCCCTTACCGTGAAATACAGGATCAACGGCAGGATCGCGACGATCACTCGCGCGGAGAATGAAACGCTGGTCATCGCAGGCGGAGGCTCGCTTGAGATTCTGGACGCCCGTTTCGGCCCTGGCACCGCTGCTTCGATTCCCCGCGCCTTTCCATCGGGGCCGATTGTCAAGGAACACGCCGATGCCGTGATGGCCACGACCGATGTGCGATTCACGCAGGGCAGGGACGGCGCGGTCTATGCCTTCATCCTGGCGGTGCCGAAGGCGGGCGAGACCCTGAAGATCCGCGCACTCGGCCTTGATGCGGGACTTCTCGGGAAACCCGTCCAGGGAGTCACTCTCTTGGGCGCGGACGACCTGATCCGCTGGAAGCAGGAGCGGGATGCCCTAGTCATCGACTGCCCGGGTTCGGCCGATCTTCCTTTCGGGGTTGTGTTCCGGATCGAATGATAGCGGAGTGCTGTCCTGCCTCCCCAGGGTTCATGGAGACTTGTCTTGAGTCCTCCGAACCTGTAGGGGATCCCCACGCCTCCAAGCGATGAACGAAGCCCATCCGCTCCCGGAATCCGAACCGCGTTCGAAGTCTTTAAGATGGCTTCCCGAGGTGTACGAGGAGCTGCGCCGCTTGGCGGCCGCCCGCATGGCAAACGAATCGGAGGGGCTGACGCTCCAGCCGACCGCGCTGGTCCACGAGGCTTGGATCAAGTTGACCCTTCGCGACGACCGCAAGTGGAACGACCGCGAACACTTCTTCCGCTCCGCAGCCCTGGCCATGCGGCGCATCCTGGTGGAGAGCGCGCGCCGCAAGCGCCGCCGGAACTCGGCACTACAGTCCCACCTCGATCATGAGGAGTCGGCGAAAAGCACCTCCCAGAGCCCCGAGGAACGCCTAATCCGAATTGATGACAGCCTGAGGAAGCTTGCTGTCGAGGACCCTGAAAGCGCACATGTGGTCGTACTCAAGTTCTTCGGCGGACTGACCAACCGGGAGGTCGCGGAATCCCTTGGTGTGTCTGAGCGCACCGTCGAGAGGCAATGGGCTTATGCGCGATCCACCTTGTTCACGATGATCCGGAAAGAAGAGATATCCATTGGGAAACCGTGATGAGAGATGCTTCGCGTCAGATTGAAATGTTGCTATTCGATGCCGCGCTTCAGATCGGCGACGAAGCGACCCGATGCGCATTCCTCGATCAAACCTGCGCCTCCCGACCAGACCTTCGCGTAAAACTTGAGGACTTGCTGGAGGCCCATCGTCAGAGCGATGCCTATTTTTCCGGCGTCACCGAGGCCTGCTCGGTCGACGCCGAGCCCTTCGACCCGGCTGCTTTCGCGGATGGCCCCGCCCCGCTCGATCGGATAGGCCCCTACCGGCTTTTGGAGCGCATCGGCGAGGGGGGCTGCGGAGTTGTTTACCTCGCCGAACAGGAGTCGCCGGTGAGGCGCCGGGTCGCGCTCAAGGTGATCCGCCTGGGCATGGACACGGAACGCGTGATCGCCCGCTTCGAGGTCGAGCGCCAGGCGCTCGCGATGATGGACCATCCGCACATCGCCCACGTGCTCGACGCCGGCACCACGTCGACCGGCCGTCCCTACTTCGCCATGGAATGGGTGCGCGGGCGCAGAATCACCGATTTCTGCGATGAACAGCGGCTCAGCATCCGGCAGCGGCTGGAATTGGTCATCGAGGTCTGCCGCGCCATCCAGCACGCCCATCAGAAAGGTGTGATCCACCGTGACATCAAGCCGTCGAACGTGCTGGTCCTGGTGCAGGACGGCAAACCGCAGCCCAAGGTCATCGATTTCGGCATCGCCAAGGCCACCGACAGCTCCGATCTGACGCCCGGCCTGACAGATGCCGGTGGCCTGCCGCTGGGCACGCTTGCTTCGATGAGTCCGGAACAGGCGTCCAGCGGCGGGATTGACGTGGACACCCGCAGCGACGTGTACAGCCTCGGGATCCTCCTCCACGAGTTGTTGACCGGCCACCCGGCCTTCGATCCGGTGGAGCTTGCAGCCGCAGGTCACCCGGCGGCGCTTGAAATCCTGCTGCATCGCGAAGTGCCGGCACCATCTTCCGTCATCGCCGCTTTGCCCTCCGCCGAGGCGGTGGCGCTCGCCTCATGCCGCGACACGGACCCGGCCAGATGGATCTCCGTCGTCAGGGGCGACCTCGACCACGTGGTCCAGATGTGTCTGGAAAAGGAACGCTCCCGCCGCTACGAGACCGTCAACGGCCTGGCCCTCGATCTGGGACGATTCCTCGCCAACGAACCCGTTCAGGCCCGCCCGCCCAGCAGTCTTTATCGGTTCCGGAAATTCGTGGACCGGAACCGCGCCGCCTGTCTCTCCGCCGTGCTGATCACCCTGACGGTGCTAGGGGGCCTCGCCGTTTCCACCGGCATGTATCTCCGGGAAAAGGCGGCCCTGGGGGAGCAACAACGCCTGCGCCGGGTCGCTGAAGCGGCCCGTGCTGCGGAGGCCGGCCTGCGCCAGCAAGCCCAGGCCCGCGCCAATGTTTCCAAGGCATCCCTGCTCCTCAGCCAGGGCAGGACCGAAGAAGCCGCCTCCACCCTGCGCCAGACCCCGCTCGATACCATCGAACCATCGCAGGAGGCAACCGGTGTTTTCCGCGCCCTTGGTGACTGGCATCTGATCCACCACCGTTGGCAGGCCGCTGCCGAATGCTACCTGCTTCTGCCGCTCGCCAATCGCTTCATCCCGAGCGAGGCGATCCCCGACACCGGCGACATGATCCGTACCGCCCCGGCATTGGTCATGGCGGGCATGGGTGACGCCTACGAAGAGCACCGCGCGCTCCTCCTTGACCGATTCACCGGAACCCACAATCCCAACGCCGCCGAGCAGCTCATCAAAATGTGCCTGCTCAGACCCGCCTCGCCGGAACTCATCCAGCGCCTGCAAGCGTCGGCGGAATTTCTCAGAAAACAGTCCGCAGCCGAAAATCCTTGGAGGCCCATGTTGGTGAATACCGCCCTCGCACTCTATGAACTGCGGTGCGGCAATCCGGAAGAGGCCATCGTCCGTTCCGACCTTGCCCTGCGCCTTGTAGAGAGCGATCCATCAGCCGGCAGCGGCGACTACCAGGCATACCTCCACTCCATCCTGCTGATGGCCTGTCGGCAAACCGGCGACAGCAACCGCGCTGCTGCGGAAAAGGATGCCGTTGAAAGCTATCTGGAAGCCCACGGCGAGGAGTTCATCAAGCTCTCGCCCGCCGCAAATACCAACTTTGTGCCCGTCGTCGAACGCGCCCTGGCCGTGATCCTCGTCCGCGAGGCGCTTGGCGCGGAGTGAGAAGGTGCATCGGCAAGGAAGGGCGAAATATGTCCCCCCACGGGCTGGCTCCTGCGACAAGGGAGAGTCGATCTGGAGAGGGTTGGGAAAGTAGGCTCAAATCGGGAGATTTTGAACCACCGGGGACGCTCAGGGATCAATTTTTTGTCCCTAAACCCCCCTCGGCGCACTTGGTCCCGTGGCGGTAAAGCACTGAAATGTAATGGTTTATGGAGCACGCTCCGGCCGTGATACGGGCTCTGCAGGGCGCTCGAGATCCATTCATCCGTCGGCGGGTGAAATTATTTTCAGAAACCGTGTCGGGTTTTCCGCCGGCCATCCCCTTCTTCTTGTGACAGCGGTTTTCCCCAATCCTCCGTGACCGCTTCCGACCTCCAGAATTCAGCCCATCCGCACCGACCAAACCCCGAAAATCCCATGAAATCCAAATCCAATCCCTTCTTCCGCTCGGCTCTCCTTACAACCGCCGTTCTGGGACTCGCCACCGTCTCGGTTGAGGCTGACGTGTTGTTGACCGACAATTTTGACACAAACCAGGATGGGGCAAGCTTCATTGCTCAGCCTGGCTTGAGCAATGATCAG
>JAIXVN010000603.1 GCA_027483005.1 Verrucomicrobiaceae bacterium | reverse complement strand
GCCAGGAGGCATCGCTCAATCCACACATCATCCCGGCGATCCGCCCATCCACGGTGACGAAGCGCACATGGCGGTGGCTGTAGTTGTTCTGATCGTGCCGGAAAAGGGTCTCCATCATGGCCAGTCCACGAGGACCCAGCACCGCACCCAGCAGTTGGCGGGTGGCCATGTCCGCCAGTTCGGAGAAGGCCAGTGCATCCCCGGCTGTGGGTGTGGCGTGACGGATCGCGATCATTGACGAGCGCATTCCTGATGGCGGGAAATGGCCGGGTTTGATAGCGTGATTTCCTGAAATCAGATGAAATCGATCCGCAACGCGGAGGACCTTCCGGGGTTCACCCTTCAGTCCATCCCATGAAACACATTCCTTTCCGCATCGGTGCCACGCTTGCAGCGACCACCCTGGCCTTGCTGGCGGCTCCCACGAAAGAGAAGCGCCGTGGCAAGATGCCCGAGCCGACCGCTCCGGAAGACCGGGCCGCTCCCGTGACCTCGAAGGCTTCGCATCGGTGGACGTCCTTCGGTGGCGAAAAGCTGGAGGCAAAGTTCCTCGCTCTGGAGAATGGCATCGTCACGGTGGAGAAGGCGGATGGAAGGAAAGTGCGTTTTCCCCTCCTGCGGCTGAGTGAGGAGGACCGACAGTTCGCGGAAGCCTGCAAGAGCGCCCAGCCCAGGCCGCCGATGTCTCAGGAGATCATCGCCAAGGCGGCGGCACGTCTCGATGAGTCAATTCTGGCCTCGCTCAAGAAGGGCGGTGCCCAGCCGAATCCACCGCTAGCCGATGCGCAGTTCGTCCGTCGGGTGTATCTCGACACCATCGGACGCATTCCGACCGAGGGCGAGGCGCTTGATTTCATCAGCGATCCGTCTGCAGGCAAGCGGGCGAAGCTGATCAATTCTCTGCTCAACTCTCCCGGCTACACCATGCACATGTACAACTGGCTGGCCGACATGCTGCGGGTGAAGGACGACTACGGAAAGGGTGCCAAGGCCTTCCTCTACGAAGACTGGCTCAAGGAACAGATCGCCATGAACACGCCGTGGAACGTGATGGTGCGGGACATGCTCACGGCGGATGGAAAGCTCAACGTCAACGGAGCCTCGGGCTTCCTCCTGCGTGACGCGCAAATGCCGCTCGATGGGGTCTCGAACCTCATGACCACCTTCCTCGGCGCGAATGTTTCATGCGCCCAGTGCCATGACCATCCCTTCGCGGAGTGGACCCAGCACGACTTCTACAGCATGGCGGCCTTCTTCGGGGCCTCGGATGGATTTCATGAGGATGTCTATCGAAAGACCCGCAAGCTCGCCAAGAACCCCGAGCTGACCCAGGTCGGAAAAGGAGTGGTCACCCAGCTCCTCACCTCGAACGCCTACAATCTCGTCGATCTCCCGGCGAACCGCCTGAAGTTCCCGGCGGACTACAAATACAAGGACGCCAAACCAGGCGAACTCACGGTGCCGGAACTCATCCGCTGGACCGATACGGAAACCGAGAACCCTGCCTACAAGCTTACCCTTTCAAAACCCTCGCAACTGCGCAACCAGTTCGCCGAGTGGATGGTGCATCCGGAGAATCCGCGCTTCGCCACCTCGATCGCCAACCGCCTTTGGAAAAAGGTCTTCGGCCTGGCGGTCCAGGAACCGGTGTCCGACCTCGATGATCCCGACGAGGCCTGCAATCCGGAATTGCTCGCCCTCATCACCACTTACATGAAGCAGGCGAAGTTCGATCTGCGCGAGTTTCAGCGGATCCTGCTCAACACGGCCGCCTATCAGCGTCAGGCCAGCGAGGCCCCGGAGGACCCGAAGAGCTGGAAGCTCCAGGGACCCGTCTTGCGCCGCCTCAGTGCCGAGCAGGCCTGGGACTCGATCGTCACCCTGATCTGCGGAACTGAAGCCGACCAACTTCTGCTCCGTCGCGGCGATGACCTGCAACGCACCGCCATCGCCGAGGACGAGATCAACATTGAGACCGTCAAGCGCATGGCGGAAGAAATGAAGGAGAACGGAACCCCGCTGCGAGGCGGCGGCGGAAAGAAGGGCGGAGGAAACGCCCGTGCCCTGGCCCTCTTCTACGAAGGGGGGCGCCCCCAGGTCCGCTCCGGGCTCTTGCTCGCCCGTGCCAGCGAGCTCCAGCAGCCAGCTTCTGAGAACCATTTCCTGCGGCTCTTCGGCCAGAGCGATCGCCTCGTCTCCGATACCAACACCACCGATGGAAGCGTGCCGCAGATGCTCCAGCTGATGAACGGGCCGGTCCAGGAAACGATCACCAGCGGCTCTGCTGCCGTGGCCGCCGCACTCCGCGCGAAAAGTCCGGCGGACCAGGTGGCCTCGCTTTACGCCAGCTTCCTCGGCCGTCGTCCCACTTCTCAGGAGTCCGCCCGCGCACTCGCCGCGATGAATGAGGGACTGAAGGTCCCCGACCTCGCCTGGGTGCTTCTGAACTCCCGTGAGTTCCTCTTCGTTCCCTGACCCCGACTCCATTTCCCCACGATCATGAAATCCGATCACTTCCGGCTCAACGAACTCAGCCGCCGCAGCTTTGTGGAACGCGTCGCGCGCACGGCCTTCGGGCTCACCCTGCTGCCCTTCGTCCCGGGTGAAAGCCTGCATGCCGAGGAAGCCGCCGCTCCTGTTAGAAGCGGTCCCGGCACCCCGGGGTTCGGCAAGGCCAAGGCCGTCATCATGCTCCAGCTCTCCGGAGGATTGAGCCAGATCGACAGCTTCGATCCCAAAACCGGAGCCTCCAAGGGACCCGGCAGTGCGGTCGGCACCAAGGCCGATTTCCAGGTGTCATCCTATCTTCCCGAGATCGCAAAGATCGCCGACAAGATCACGGTCATCCGCAGCATGACGGCGAAGGTCGGCGTCCATGAACAGGCCCGCTACCTCATGCGCACCGGTTTCGAGAAGCGTGGCACCATCGTTCACCCGATCCTCGGGGCCTGGGGCCAGCACTACCTCGGAGCCAGCCATGAGACGCTTCCCAGCAGCGTCTGCATCAATCGACCCTCGCAACATGGCAACGGATTCTTCCCCGCCACCATGAGCCCGCTGCCGATCCTCGATCCCGAGGAAGGCCTGCCCAATGCCGTTTCGCGTGCGGAAACCCCGATCCTTCAGAAACGCCTCGCGCTCCTCAATGAGATGGACCGCCAGTTCAGCGATTCGGCCAAGGCCGGCAGCGTCAATGCCTACAACGAGTTCTATGAAAGCACGCTCCGCCTGATGAAGGGCAAGGACCTCCAGTGCTTCGACCTCTCCAAGGAACCCGAGGCCCTGCGCGAACGTTACGGAAAGAACCGCTTCGGCCAGGGCTGCCTGCTCGCGCGACGCCTCGTCGAAGGCGGAGTCCGTTACGTCGAGGTCGAAAGCGGCGGCTGGGACATGCACAAGGACATCGACGGCGGCATGGAGGACCGCGGTGCTGAGTTCGACACGGCCTTTGCAGCCCTCATCAGCGACCTCGAATCCCGGGGTCTGCTGGAAAGTACGATGGTCGTCGTCGCCACCGAGTTCGGTCGCAAGCCGGAGTTCGACGGCAGCGGTCGCGGCCATCATCCACTCGTGTTCTCCTGCGTCCTGGCCGGTGGCGGGGCGAAGCGCGGCTACGTCCACGGCGCCAGCGATGCCGCCGGCGGACGGGTGGAGCGCGATCCTGTCACCGTCGGCGACCTGCATGCCACCGTGGCCCATGCCTGCGGCATGCCGATCGCCACCTCGGTCATCAGCCCCAGCGGCCGACCCTTCACGATCGGCAACAAGGGCAAGCCCGTGGCGGCCGTGTTTTCATGACAGGCTGCAAGGACCTTCCGGAGCTGATCCACGGCATCTCCATGAAAGTGGATCGGCGGTGGATGTGCTGGAAACGCACGAACCAAGTCAGAACGGCTTCCTTGTGGCGCGGGGATCATCCACCTGACTCCGTGGCGGTCGGTCATGATCCCAAAGCACTGGGACCCAAAGGTCTTTTCAAGTCGCATGTCCAACTGCCCCCCTTCAGGCAGTCAGTCGCCTGAACACCCGCTCACAATCGGCACGACCCGGAAGGGTGAGGGAGGGCGCCAAGCCCGTAAAGGCGGAGGCATCCCGACAACCCTCGGTGGCCATGAAGGTGGAACCCCAATCTGGAAGCAGGCGGGTGTGACCTTGTCATCGAATTCTGCTACTGGATGCTGCCGGCATTGCTGGCCTGGGCAGAGCCGGGACGCGACGACGAGCGCTTGGCGAGGGATCATCGGCTGGAGAGCAGTTGGTGGGCATGGAAATCGAGGATCTCGGCACCGGATTTGCTTCGGCTGAACAGGTCTTTTGGAACCGGCAAAGGTGCGATGGTTTCCAAATGGTTGCATTCCCGGAGGCGACTCTTGGGGTGCCTCGCGTTGTCCGATTTTGCCTGCGGTCCGCGACCCCCGCTTCCTTGACAGGGGACGGGATGGAAAACAGGGTGATGTCGCCCGCAACGGGCTCAATCAGCATGACAAAGGATTCCGGATTTTTCGCAGGCTTGGACATTGGTGGCACCACGGTGAAGTCGGTGCTGGTGGACACAAATGCCGAACAGGTGGGCGGACTGGTCGAGGTCCGCAGTCTGGTGAAGGACGGCTACGAGGCCACGTTCCGGCAGTTGGAGAACGCCCTCGAGCAGCTCGCCAGCGGGGCGGGAATCGATCTCAGCGCCATCAAGGGCATCGGCCTCGATGTGCCGGCACCCAGCAGCGACGGCGTGATCTGGGGACGTGCGAACCTCGGCGAGGACTGGGTCGGCACCGACATTCGTGGCAGGCTTTCCGATCGCCTCGGGCTCCCGGTTTACATGACCAACGATGGCAACGCGGCCGCACTCGGCGAATATGCGTTGCGCCGCAAGTATCACGGCAGTCTGCTGCTGGTCGCCCCTGGCACCGGGCTCGGTGGCGGGCTCGTGCTTTCAGGAGGCAGCGGCTATGAGGGCGCGAATGGTCTGGCACTGGAGGTCGGCCACATCAGTGTGCCGTTCCGCGAGGACGATGGCGAGCTGCCGACCTGTTCCTGCGGTTTGAAAGGCTGCGTCGAGGCCTGGGTTTCGTTGGTGGCGTTGCGTCGCCGTCTGCGCTTCGAACTCGCCAAGCCCGAGTGGGCTTCCCATCCGCTCAACGAGGGCGATGCCCCGATCGAGGAAAAAGCCTTCCGTCTCCGTGAGTTCGCGGAAAAGGGCGACGCGCTCGCGGTCCAGATCTTCAAACAGCAGGGCTTCATCCTCGGTTATGCGGTGGCCGATCTTGTTCGGGTCTTTGATCCCGGTTTGGTGGTCGTCGGCGGCGGTCTGGCCGAGACTTCGTTCCGCGATCAATACATGGGATGGATCCATGAAGGCTTCGTCGATCGTGCCTGGCCGGCGTATCGCCACAGTCCGCTGGATGCATCGAAGGAAACCACGCGCTTCGAATGGGCGATCGGCGGCGACGCCTCTGCCGCCATCGGCATGGCCTACGCCGCGCGGGAAATGTTCCAGTGAACGAATCGTGGCGGCGCTTTCCAAGCGCCAGGCCGGAAGATGAGTGAAGGGCCCGGCGCTTTCAAGGCGTCGCCAGTTGTTGCGACGCTGGAGCAGGCAGCCGGAAACTTCCTCCTTGTCCCCGTCTTGTGTGCCGCTGACGCCTCCCGCAAGCGTCGCCTGATTTGAGATTTCAGGCGCACAATCCGCCTGCCATCCCAAGGGCTCTGGCAAATTACCCGGAAAGTTGATTCGCCCGACAGACATAGTCGGGACACGCTGCTGGAATGAGTTGAAAAGAGTGACGCGGGCGTCCTGCCCTCGGCAAATGCTTCATCACGGGCGAGCCGCCCGTGCCCCTCTTCTCGATCTTCTCACCCCCCCGCCGCGAGCGTCACGATCTCGACCTGATCTCCGTCGTTCACCGGGGTCGCTTCAAAGTCCCTGGGAAAGATCGCCTCGCGGTTCAGTTCCACGACGACCGGCTTGCCCGCGAAGCCGAGGCTGTGGAGCAGGGCGGTGACGGTGGTGGAGGTCGGGAGCGGGTGGGCTTGGCCGTTGAGGGTGATTTGCATGGTCAGGCGCGCCATTGGGCGAGTTGTTCGGGGAAGGGGCAGTCGGCGCAGTCGCTGGTGTCCTGCAGGCAGAAGTCGTGATAGATCTGAAGCAGTGCCTGGTGATGGGCCAGACGGCTGAGCCAGGGCTTGGCGGACTCCAGCGAGCCGAAGAGGCGCAGGGCGCAGCGTTTCACCCGATCGTTGGCGGCGGTGGCGGGGAGCTTCAGGTAGGAGGGAAGGGTGAACTCCGGGTCCTCGTGCAGGGCCAGCGGGACGAGGTGGTTGGCGAGGAGTTCGAGCGCCTGGGATTTTCCGAACAAGGCCAGCGGCTTCGCGGCGGGAGCGGCGGTGAGGGTGTAGCGCTTTTCCCAGAACGGATGGTCGAGGGTGGCGAGGAAGGCGAGAACGGCCTTCGGATTGAAAGGCCGAGCGAGGGCGACACGGCGGTACTTCGGCCAGGAGGCGACGAGGGCGGACAGGGCGCCGACCCGGCGATGCGGATGGTTCGCCGGACGATGGCCGTGGAGGGTCCATGGCAGGTCACGCCCGCCGCCGGGCTCGAAGCGGCCGCGTTGTTTCCACCAGGTGTCCCAAAGCTGCCGGAGATACTCGCGGGTGTCGGGCGGCGCCTTTTCGTGAAGCTTCGGCGAAAGGAAGCCGGCGGTGCCGAACAGCAGGGCCTCGTGGCAGTCCTCCGCCTTCAAGGCCGAGAGCGGGGCCCGCTGGGCCAGCAGCCGCATCGCAAGCGAGTTGCCCCGGTAGCCAAGGGTCTCGGCGGTGGATTGGAACAGGGCGGCATCGCGACCGTGGGCATCGGCTGTTAGAAGGATGCGGGAGGCCTTTCTCGAAGCGCGATGAAGTGCGGCCTCTTCCAACAGCTTCGCCACCGAGAGTGAATCCATCCCGGCAAGGGGCTGCACGCAACGCCCCGGTCTTGCGACTGCGGTGGCGGATCGCGGTTGGTTCAGGGCATCCTCCAGGGTGGCGGAATCAATCAGCACGATCGGGATCTGGCGGTGATCGGAATCGCGGGTGAACGAGGTCAGTTGGGGACGTTGGAAAATGACGTGCAGCACCACCTCGCGATAGGCCGGATTTCCAGCATGCCCATGGTGCTCCCAGTCGTCGTGGGTGGGATCGAGTTCGATCGCTCCGGACTTCCTTTCACCGTCGATCTCGACGACCGCCTGGATGAAATCCGGACCGGCGCTGCGGTTCCATTCACCGAACTGGATGATCCGCACCGGCTTGCCTTCGAGGCTGCGGAAGTCGCGGCCAAAGCCACCGGAAAACCATACCGCCTGGAGTTCCAGCTCCGGTGGCAAGGGGACCGCAGGCTGCTCGGCCAGGGTCGTTCCGGGAAACGCGGCGTTGAGAAGTCCGGTGTAGTTCATTTCCTCATCGGAGCTTTGGTCGGGTCGGCCTGAGGAGGTGGCGGCGGCGCGAGGATGTTCATCCACGCGGTGATCGCGGCGGTTTCCGGCATGTTGCCGTAGCGGGTCCGGGCTTCCTGAAGTCCGGTGATGGCGGCGTCCTTGCGACCTGCGGCGCGGTCGATGCCGATGACGCTGAAATCCTGGCGGAACTTTTCGACATCCGAGGTGTAGAGGTTCTTCGCCTTTCGGAACCACATCACGGCCTCGGCATCGCGCCTTGCCTCACGAAAGCGGAGTCCGAGCGCCTCGGCGAGGATGCCGCTGCGGGTGCGGTCGATGGCGGCCTCCAGCTGCTTCTGGAATTCGATCGGTCGGCTGCCCCATTCCATCGTCGCGAATCGGAGGGCACGGTAGTCGTTGTCGTCTGCGGCTTTTTCTCCGCCGCCATCGAGATGGAGGAAGGGGCGGTAGAGCGGATCACCGAAGGCGACACCCTGCCAGGAAACGGCCGGGATGGCGGCAGCGGCAGCTTCGGCGAAGGTGGCTCCGGCGAGCAGGCGCTTGTGGAGGATGTCGAAGTGGTGGGTCAGATCAAGATAGGGCTCATAGACATTGCCGATCGTGCAGGCCGCGCCACGGCTCAGGAGGGCGGCGCTCCAGTTCTTGTTGGGATCGCGGATCTGTTCGGCGCTGAAGGAGTGAAGGTGCATGGCCACCGCGCCGCGCTTGAACTGGAACGCGGGATTGAGGAAAGGGCCATTCACGCTCCACTCATACCAACCGTAGTAGAGCGCGGCCTGGGTCATGGGATAGTGGGTCGGCAAGGTGTCGTTGAAACGGTCCACCACCGACGGGATGCCGGTGGCGAGATTCTGTTTCACCACATCTTCCAGCCAGTCGTCGCCCTGCTTGATCTTGTTGGCGACATCGACATAGGCCCCGCCCCAGAGCCCGGTCTTTTCGGTTTCGATCGCATCCCGGATCATGCGCTCACAGGTTTGCCAGGAGGCGGCATCGATTCGGGAAACCATGACCAGGAAGGGCATGTTGACCTCGGTGATCGCCTTCTCGCTCTTGAAATAGGCATTGTTCACCGGGCCATCGAGCGGCAGCCCCTGGATGCCGAAGGCGGCGAGTTCCGAATCGACCGAGGCCTCGTTGTGTCCGGCGAATTCCTTGGGCAGATTCGGGGCCTTCGGCAGCGCGGGGTTGTTGCGGATCCTCAACGGCACGCCGCGCATGATGGCGAGGAAGCGGATCTTGTTTTCGACCGGCAGGATGAGTGCTTCCTGGTTCTTCGCGAGCTTCCACCAGGCGCGGGTCTCAAACTCCCGGCGCAGGGGGGCGAGGATCTTCGACTCGTAGTCCGCCCGGTCAATGTCATCGGCCTGCGGCAGATCGAGGCCGACCAGGTTTCCGGCGGGGATGTTTCTCGCCGCACGATAGGTCTCGGCGAGCTTGGCGGACTCGGGGATCGCGCGATTGAAGAGGATGGCGACCGAGGCCGGATCCGGGGCCGCAGCAAAGGCCGGGGCGGCGGCCAGAAGGAAGAGAAACAATCTCATGGGCCAAGCATGCCCAAGTGAACGGATCATGCAAGAACGCCCCAATCCAACTTCAGGCCGTCATGGGCGGTGCGGATGTGATCCGGGAGCGAGGCATCCAGTTCGGCGTGCTCGTTCTTGTGGGCGAGGTGGGTGAGCCAGGCGGACTTCGCCCCCGAGGCCTCGATGGCGGCGAGGGCCTCGTCGTTGGAGAAATGCGTCGGATGCTGGAACGGGCCGAGCGAATCGACGATGAGGATGTCCACACCACGGATCAGCGCGAGCGTCTTCTCTGGAATGCGCTTCACATCCGGGATGTAGGCGACCGAGCGACAGGCGGGATGCTCGAAAAGGAAGCCGATTGTTTCCACGGAGGCATGCTCGACCGGCAGCGGGGTGACGCGCAGCTCGCCAAACGAAAACGGCCCGTCAATGATCCGCGGGTCTGGTTTGACGTAGCCGCGATGGGTGTTTCCTTCCTCGAAGGCCCAGCCGAACATCCCTTTCAGGATCTGCATGCAGTCGGTGGTGGCATGCATGGGAAGAGGGGAATCGCGATGCCAGCAGAAGGCCCGCAGGTCATCGAAGCCGGTGACGTGGTCGAGATGTCCGTGGGTGTAAAGCACGGCGTCGATGGCGCGGAGATTTTCACGCAGGGCCTGCTGGCGGAGGTCCGGTCCGGAGTCGATCAGCAGGGTGACCTCCGGCGTGCGAAGAAGGATCGAGGAGCGGGTTCGGTGGTTGCGCGGATCTTCCGAGAGGCAGGTGTCGCAATCACAGCCGATCACCGGCACGCCGGTCGAGGTGCCGGTGCCGAGAAAGGTGAGGGAAAAGTCAGCCGCCATGGAGTCGCGGGCGAGGCTGCCACAGCGGGAGGGCATCCGCAACGATGAGCTCTTGCGAATCCGGTGATTCGAGACAGTTTCTCGCGCACATGCGAGTCCTGATCATCGCCATCGGCAGTGCCGGAGATGTCCACCCGTTTCTCGGGATTGGCTCGGCGATGCAGTCGCGTGGCCATGAGGTGATCCTGATCACTAGCCCGTATTTCGAGCAGGCGGTGAGGAAATCCGGGCTCGGCTTTCATCCTCTGGGGACGACGGAGGATTTCCAGCGCCTCCAGGCCGATGCGGATCTGTGGCATCCGCGCAGGGGGCCCTGGGTGGTGTTGAAGAAGGCGACATCCCCGACCTTCCAGCCGATCCTCGACATTGCCCGCGAGCTGCATGTTCCAGAAAAGACCGTGCTGCTGGGCAGTTCGCTGGCCTTCGGCGGGTTGAACGTGCGGGAGCTGCTGGGCATTCCGTTTGTGAGCGTGCATCGGCAGCCGGTGGTGCATGGCATGCTGTTCGGGCAGGGGGCGCCGAGATTTCTCAAGGCCTTTCAGTGGGCGGTGGCGGCCCGGATCATCGATCGCTTTGTGGCCCCTGATCTCAATCGCTTTCGCCAGACCCACGGACTGCCGCCGATCCGCAATCTGATGCGCCGTGGCTGGCACTCGCCGGACCGGGTGATCGGCTTGTTTCCGGACTGGTTCGCGGCTCCGCAGCCGGATTGGCCTCCGCAAACCCGGTTGACCGGATTTCCCCTCTTCGACGAAGCCGGCCATCGCGAGGTGCCCGCCGAAGTGGAGGCCTTCCTTTCCTCAGGGGACCCTCCGGTGATCTTCACGCCGGGCAGCGCGATGGCGCACGGCCACGCCTTTTTTCGCGAAGCGGTGAAGGCGCTCACTCGATCCGGGCGGCGTGGCATGCTCCTCACTCCCTTCAAGGAAACCGTG
>JAIXVN010000099.1 GCA_027483005.1 Verrucomicrobiaceae bacterium | reverse complement strand
GGGGGAAATCGTCAGCGACGAAGCCATCGCCGAGGCCGTGCAGCAGCACCCGAAGGCCAAGGCCCTCGGGATCGTGCATGCCGAAACCTCCACCGGCGCGCTGCAACCGCTCGAGGCCATTTCCAAGATCGTCCACGACGCGGGCATGCTTTTCCTCGTCGATGCCGTCACCTCCCTTTCCGGCCACCAGTTGAAGGTCGATGAGTGGAAGATCGACGCCATCTACTCCGGCACCCAGAAATGCCTATCCTGTCCGCCCGGCCTTTCACCTGTCTCGTTCTCGCCCGCCGCGCTGGAAGTCATGGACAAGCGGAAAACCAAGGTCCAGAGCTGGTATTTCGACGTCTCAATGCTGAAGGCCTACTACAGTGGCAGTGGCAGGCGCGCCTACCACCACACCGCGCCGGTCAACATGATCTACGCGCTGAACGAAGCCCTCGCGATCGTGCTGGAGGAAGGTCTCGAAACCCGCTTCGAACGTCACAAGCAGATGCACCTCCGACTCCGCGCCGGACTTGAAGCGATGGGCATCTCCTACGTGCCGAAGCACTCGCTCCACACCCTCAACTGCATCCATATCCCCGAAGGAGTCGATGACGCCGCCGTGCGCACCAAGCTACTCGAGGACTACAACCTCGAAATCGGCGCCGGCCTTGGCCCCTTCGCCGGAAAAGCCTGGCGCATCGGCCTCATGGGACACACCGCGACGAAGATGAACGTCGATCTGGTGCTCGCTGCGCTGAAGGAAGCGATGGGGTGAGAGAAGAGGGATAAGAGATCGGGGATTGGAAGATTTCAAGATCCCCGATCCCCGATCCCTCTTCCCTGAAAACTTCAAACTGAACCCTAGCAAACTTCTTCAAACTGTCTGCGGCAACTTCTTCACCAGCGCAGGCAGGATGTCATCCAGAGTTGAGGCCACGACGAAGTCGCCCGGCTGGCACATGCCGCTGAGGAGGTCGATGAGCGGATCCCAGAAGCCGATGCCGGCGATGTTCTGGCGGTTGAAAAGCACCACCGGCTTGCCGGTCATCAGCGGATTGCCCTGGCGCTTGAAGATCATCAGCGCAAGGAGTTCCTGCACGGTGCCGGCACCACCCGGGAAAATGACGAAGCCGTCGGAGTTTTCGATCATCACCTCCATGCGGGTGTAGATGTCGGGTCGCAGCCAGAAGCTCGAAAGCCCGTCCGGCAGGCCTTCCAGCTCGATGATGTGTGGCACGTTGGAACCACCGGTCCAGCCGCCTGCCTCCACCGAGCCCTTCACCACCGCGCCCATGATGCCGGAGCGACCGGCACCCGACACGCAGCCGAGATTGCTCTGCGCCAGCCGTCGGCCCAGCTCCTCGCCGTCCGCCAGATAGGAAGGCTCCTCCAACGTGGCCGAGCAGAACACGCAGATGTTTCCGGCATGATTGTCAGGCAGCGGGGTTTCAAAGGAGGTCGTGTTGCTTTCGCCGATCTTTTCCCGACCCACGTCCGGCACGCCCTGCACGCGGGCATTTTCAAGGATCTCGATGACCTGGTCCGACGACTCGGCCGAGAGCAGGTAGTCACGGTAGTTCTGCTTGATCGTCCCCATCTTGTTGAGGTGATCGAGAACGGAAAACAGCGGGTCCCAGGTGAAATCGGAGTTCAGCACCACGGTCGGCTTGCCCGCCAGGTGCCTGTCGAGCGTCTGGTAGCCGACGAAGATCGAGATCGCCTTGAACATGTCCTCCAGGGTCGCCCCCGGGGTGAAGACGAAGGCGTCCGACTCCACAATCTTGCGCTCGATGTTCGAAAGGGTGATCCGCTGGTCGCCATTGGAATTGTAGATGTCCCAGCCACCACTGAAGAGCAGGTAGAGCAGGCGGGCACGGGTGGAGCGGCTTGGATCGTTTTCACCAAGGACGGTTCCGGAAAGTCTGACTTTAGGCATGGTTTTCGCTGAGGTATGGGGTCATTTAAGCAATCGGTGTGCCGTGATGCCACGGCCATCTTTTTTCCAACCCTGTCACATTCATCCACTCATGGACCCTTTCATGCAAGCCGCGATCGACGAAGCCCAGGCCGGATTCGACGAGGGAGGCATCCCCATCGGCAGCGTCATCGTGCGCGAGGGCCTCATCCTCGGCCGCGGCCACAACCGCCGCATGCAGGAGGGCAATCCCGTCCTCCACGGCGAAATGGACGCCCTCCAGAATGCCGGGCGCCTCCCCGCGCACATTTACCGCGAGTGCACCCTCTACACCACCCTCTCGCCCTGCCCGATGTGCTCCGGCGCGATCCTGCTCTATGGCATCCCGCGCGTGGTGATCGGTGAAAACAAGACCTTCATGGGCGAGGAGGAACTGCTCAGGAGTCGCGGCGTGGAACTCACCGTCCTCGACGACCCCCGCTGCGTGAAACTCATGAACGACTTCATCAAGGTCTATCCAGAGGCCTGGAACGAGGACATCGGGGAGTAGGCGATTCCAGAAAGGCCCTTCCTCGAAGAGAGCGCCAGTGGCTAGGCAAAGAATTGGGGATTTCGGATTTCAATATTGGACGTTCACTGTTCAACGCTCCACTCCCTCCTACGCCGTCCCATCCAACGGGCTCCTCACCCCGCATCCGCCCACGCCCTTCGCCACGTGCGTGTAGATCTTCGTGGTTCTCACATCGGCGTG
>JAIXVN010000375.1 GCA_027483005.1 Verrucomicrobiaceae bacterium | reverse complement strand
CGTCGCCATCGTGCCCGGAAAGGCTTCTGAAGTCCACGAGCGCGCCCTCCGTGCCGGGGTCAATCTCCGCAACCTGGGACCAGACCACGTCGGCATCTCCTTCGATGAGACAACCTCGGAGGGGGATGTCCTTCTCGTCATTTCCGCCTCCGGTGGAGCAGGGGACTTGCCGGATGTGGCGTCCGTCGCCTGGCCTGCCGCTTTCTCACGCGATACGCCCTACCTGACCCAGGCCGCCTTCAATCGTTTCCATTCGGAAACCGAGATGCTCCGTTACCTGAAGCGCCTCGAATCGAAGGATCTCGCGTTGAACGATTCGATGATCGCGCTCGGTTCCTGCACGATGAAGCTCAACGCCACGGCGGAGATGATGCCGCTGAGCTGGCCCGAGGTTTCCTCGATCCATCCTTTCGTGCCAGCCGATCAAAGCACGGGCTATCGTGAGATGCTCACGCTGCTCGAGGACTGGCTGGCCACCGTCACCGGCTTCGCAGCTGTTTCCCTCCAGCCCAATGCCGGTTCACAGGGGGAATACGCCGGACTGCTCGCCATCCGGCGCTATCATCTCGCACGTGGAGATGCCCATCGCAATGTCTGCCTGATCCCCGTGTCCGCCCACGGCACCAACCCGGCCTCGGCCGTGATGACCGGCATGAAGGTGGTTGGAGTGAAATGCGACGACAAGGGCAACATCGACGTCGCCGACCTCGAAGCCCGCATCGCCGAGCATCGGGACAACCTTTCCTGCCTCATGGTCACCTATCCCTCGACCCACGGGGTCTTCGAGGAGACCATCGTTGACATCTGTGAGAAGATCCACGCCGCCGGCGGTCAGGTTTACATGGATGGAGCGAACATGAACGCCCAGGTCGGCCTCACCAGCCCCGGCTTCATCGGGGCGGACGTCTGCCACCTGAACCTTCACAAGACCTTCTGCATCCCGCATGGCGGCGGAGGTCCAGGGGTGGGACCGATTGGCGTGGCCAAACAACTGGTGCCCTATCTCCCGGGCCACCGCGAGTTCAGTGAAACCGAGGGCTCCGTCTGCTCCGCTCCCTGGGGCAGCGCCTCAATCAACACCATCTCGTGGATGTACATCGCCATGATGGGGGCAGACGGCCTGAAGGAAGCGACCGCCACCGCCATCCTGACCGCCAACTACGCAGCCAAGAAGCTCGCTCCTTTTTATCCGATTCTCTACACGGGAAACCTCGGCCTCGTCGCCCACGAATGCATCATCGATGTCCGCCCGCTCAGCGACAAGAGCGGCGTCACGGTCGAGGACGTGGCGAAGCGCCTCATGGACTATGGCTTCCACGCTCCGACGATGAGCTGGCCAGTCGGCGGCACGCTGATGATCGAGCCCACGGAATCGGAGTCGAAGGTTGAGATCGACCGCTTCTGCGATTCGATGATCGCGATCCACGGCGAAATCATGGCTGTCATCAACGGCGAGGCCGATACCCATGACAACCCGCTCAAGAACGCCCCGCATCCGGCGGAGGTGATCTGCGCGGACGAATGGAGCCATGCCTACTCACGCGAGCAGGCGGCCTATCCGCTGCCAGGGCTGCGCCAGCACAAGTTCTGGCCATCGGTGGGCCGGATCGACAACGTTCACGGCGACCGCAACCTGGTTTGCACCTGTGACAGCGTGGAGGCCTACGCGGCGGCTGGAGCCTGATGAGTCGGGAGCTGTCGCCGGTGGATTGGGAGTCTTGGGTGCCAGTGGTGCCCGCGACGCTGATGTTCATCATCCGCGACGGTCAGGTCCTCCTCATCGTCAAGAAGCGCGGCCTGGGGGCCGGGAAGATCAACGGCCCGGGTGGCAAGATCGATCCAGGCGAGACCCCGCAGGCCTGTGCGATCCGGGAAACCGAGGAGGAGTTGAAGATCACGCCCCTGAATCCCTGTAAACTCGGCGAGCTGTGGTTCGCGATGGGGGATGTTCCTGACATCCTCTGCCATGTCTATCGTGCGGAAGACTTCATCGGGACTCCCACCGAGACCGAGGAAGCCATTCCGCTTTGGGTGGGCCTCGATGAAATTCCCTATGACCGGATGTGGGCGGATGACCGCTTGTGGTTGCCCTTGATGCTGGAAGAGACTCCGTTTCTCGGAAAGTTCGCCTTTTCGGGAGATGATCTAATCTGGAGCTCCGTGGAGATCAGGGAGCCCTGGTAATCCTTCCAAGCATCAGGAAGATCCTGTTCAGCCGAACTGGCGAATCGTCACCATCATGAGCCCGTGGGGCAATGTGGAAGCGAAGAGCGCATGAATGCAAAAATCATGAACGTCACGAAAAGCATGGAACAGGAAGCAATGATGACGATCTTCGCACTGCCATGATGAATGGGTCCGAAGCGATTCCTCCCTCTTTGTTTCACGTCATGTTTCGTGGTTTGTATCTCGGGATTCAGGATAAGGGCCCAGCTCATGGCGGGGCGCAGGAAGAGGTTTGGACGGGAATGTCCGGATCCATTCCCTCTCGGCAATCTCCCCGAACTCGGTGTTCCCAGCGGCTCCGAACCCCCCACACTGTCCGACGATCAGCGAATCTGACAGAGATAACCAAAAAAGAACCGCCAATCCACAGGGGAAGGGCGGCTCAGGGTTTGAATGATGCTGATTAAGTTCAGAGGGACTTCTTGATTGCGTCGAACTGGGACTTGAGCTTGCCAAGTTCCTTCTCGGCCTTCTCGATCTGACCAGCAAGGGCGGAAAGCTTGTTCAGCTTGGAGCCAAAGCCACCCTTGGTGCTGCTGCTCTTGGTGGAGCTACCACCGGTTGCAGCTTTCAGCCAGCTCGAGATGGTAAGCTGGGAGATCTTGAACTTGGCAGAGGCTGCGCTCTGTCCACCACGTCCCTTTTCAGCGTTAACCTTTTCGACGAAGGCGATGATATCGGCTTTTTCCTTTTCGGAGTAACGCTTGCCCTTGGCGGAATTGACGGTTGATTTAGTGCTCATGACGGCTAGATAGAACCCCCCCAACTGTCCGATGACAAGGCAAAATATCACGTTTTTTGCCGCATGTTATCAGGGGATTTACGCAAGAGGAGGCGCTCGAAACGGGACAAGATAGCTATTAAATAACTGTCTTAAATTCGTCCATTTGCTCGATCCATGCCCCTGCGCCAGACTTGACTCTTGGACGCGCGACCACGCCACCATATCCAACAAATAGGTCCACATCAGGCTGAGTCTCCAGATCAGAGGCTCCATCACCGACCATGATGACCCGCTCCGGGCGCATGGCGGACCTCCACTCGCGGATGATCTCGTTTTTTCCGCCAGCGCGCGTGGTGGGGTAATCACTTCCGTATCCGGCGTAGGTCCCGTCAGGGTTGAGGAACAGGGGGACGGCTTCGATATGTTTGATGCCCAGTTCCCTTGCCATGG
>JAIXVN010000542.1 GCA_027483005.1 Verrucomicrobiaceae bacterium | reverse complement strand
GGCCCATGTTGACGAGGGTCGTGTAGATCTCGGGGTTGCCGGGAGCGTTAAAAATACAAATCGTCTCACCGACGATCTTGGCGCACTTGACGTGGGCCTTGCCGGGCGTGACGCCGAGCTGGCGCATCGCATAAAGCACGCGGCGTTGGGAAGGTTTCAGGCCGTCGCGCACATCGGGAAGCGCACGGGAAATGATGACCGACATCGAGTATTCCAGGAACGATTGGGAAAGTTCCTCGGCGACGTTGATCGGTTTGATGGAATCGTTGGACATGGGTAAAGGGGTCAGGCGCGGGAAAGAGCGTCAGCGGAAACGAAAAGATTGCGAATACGGAACTCTGTGGGGCTGTCCTGAAGAAGCAGCATTCGGAGCTTGTGAGAATTGGCTGCAAACCATGGGACTTCGAGAGCACGTGAATCGCGCTTGGCCCATTGTGGCACAGGCAGGTGATTCCGATTCGCCAACCATGCAGCGGTGGCGGCAAGATAGGCGTCGGCAACACCCCGGTCATTGAGTCTCTCTGAAAGGCCTGCGGGTTCCTCGGCAATGAGGGACAAAACAGGATTATCCTGAAAACGATCAAGAAAATCGCGGAGCCTGTAGCCGAAATCCTCTGAGGTTCTGACCGCAGCGAAGGCTTCTTTCATCGGGATTGCCGTGGCGATCATGATAGCGCTCCTTTCAGTTCATCTGCGATTTCCTCAATCAAGAAGCTGGTTTTTGCAGGGATCCGATCTGCTGGATAATAGGCGCAAACGACATCCAGAATCTGTGCGCTCTCCACGAGGCTGAGCTCCTTGCATAACAGGAGGATGTCATTCCGGTCACCGCCGGTGTCATATCCGGCGACGCGACTAGCCATGCATTTCATTGCAAGGAGGTAGCGGGTAGAAGGACGCAGGATGCGCAGATTCGGCCACTGGGGCATGCCATCCTCGGTGATTTCGCCAAGGGTCGAGACGAAGCCTTTGACCCCGTCGTTCAACCATGAAGCAGGGAGGGAGAGATCATCAGCGACCTGTTCGGCCGCCTCCAAAATCTCGTTCTTAGGAACAAACACAGCATCCACATCACGCGTGGAAGGCCTCGCATCGAAAACGAGAATCATGGTCGCCCCACCAAAGATACACAACTCCCCGGTAACACCCTTCTTTTCAAGACGGGTGTTCAGAGCGTCCAAAGCTGCGAGGATACGCTCCTTGGATAGAATTGGATCGTGATCAGACATCCAGATTTCTAACATTCAGCGCGTTGTCTTCGATGAACCGCTTTCGTGGCTCGACGATGTCGCCCATGAGGACGTCGAACATCTTGTCGGCCTCAACGGCATTGTCCTCATCGAGGCGGACGCGAAGGAACTGGCGGGTTTCCGGGTCCATGGTGGTTTCGAAGAGCTGCTTGGCATTCATTTCACCGAGACCCTTGAATCGCTTGATCTGCACGCCCTTGCTGGAAATCTCCAGGATGCGGGAGAGGATCTCCGGAATCGAGAACAGCGGAGTGGCGTGCTGCTTGTCACCCTCGCCTTCAAGCAGGTCGAAGAGAGGCGTGTCATCCGAGTGGAAGTTCGAGACATCAATCCCGGCCTCGGTCAGACGGGCGAAGAGTTTGGCAATGGCATGCGACTCGTGGAGTTCATGCAGCACGGCACGCCGTGAGGGGCCGGAGCTGGCGGCGAGTTCCTCCTCGGTCAGGATTTCGTCGAACAGCCGGAGGTCCCGGTTCTCCGCCGCATAGGCCTGAAGGGCGGCCTCGTCGGTGAAGTAGTGGATGCTTTCATCATTCCCTTCCCGGATGCGGATCATGAACTCGGGAAGATGGCCATCGCTCCGACGGGCGGCGAGATAGTTGCGGAAGCTCCCGCCATTGCCCTCGATCGAACGGGTGTAGCGCGACAGTGAGGAAAGCGTTTCCAGGATCCCTTTCAACTGGTCGGCCGCGAAGGTGCGGGACTGATCGTGGGTGCGCAGGATCACTTCCCCCGCCCCCAACTCGATCAGGATCTTGTTGAGCTGGTCATTGTCCTGGACATACTCCGAGCGCTTCTTGCGGGTGACGAGATAGAGCGGCGGCTGGGCGATGTAGAGGAATCCGCGTTTCACCAACTCCGGCATGTGTCGGCAGAAGAACGTGAGCAGCAGGGTGCGGATGTGCGAGCCATCGACGTCGGCATCGGTCATGATCACGACCTTGTGGTAGCGGACCTTCGAGATGTTGAAGGATCCCTCCTGGTCCCCGTCGCCGATCCCCGCACCGATGGCGGTGATGAGGTTCTGGATTTCCTTGTTCTGGAGGGCGCGGTGGAGTCGGGCCTTCTCGACATTGATGAGTTTTCCGCGAAGCGGAAGGATCGCCTGGGTGCGACGATCCCGACCCTGCTTGGCCGAGCCACCTGCGGAGTCACCTTCGACAATGTAGAGCTCGGATTTCGCGGGGTCGCGCTCCGAGCAGTCGGCGAGCTTGCCGGGAAGGCCGCCGCCGGAAAGGGCGGACTTGCGGACGGTTTCACGGGCCTTGCGGGCTGCCTCGCGGGCGCGGGCCGCGTTGACGGACTTCTCGATCACCTTGCGGGCGAGCGAGGGGTTCTCGTCGAAATACTGCATGATGCCCTCGTAAACGATCGACGAGACCACGCCTTCGATCTCGGTGTTGACGAGCTTGTCCTTCGTCTGCGAGCTGAAGCGCGGATTCGGCATCTTGATCGAGATGACGCAGACGAGTCCCTCGCGGACATCGTCGCCGGACAGCGCCGGATCCTTGTCCTTCAGGATCTTGTTGGCCTTGGCATACTGGTTGATGCCACGCGTGAGAGCCGAGCGGAACCCGGTCAAATGCGTTCCGCCATCGCCATTGGGAATCGAGTTGGCGAAGCAGAGGATCTGGTCGTTGTAGGAGTCGTTGTACTGGAAGACCACGTCGGCGAAGACGTCGTCGGTGGTCTGCTTGCCATCGTAATCGAGTTCGATCTGCCGCTTGCCGCTGAGGATGACCGGATCGTCATGAATCACGGTCTTGTTCTCACCCAACTGGACCACGAACTCCTCAATGCCCTTCGCGTAGTAGAACGTCGCCTTCTTCGCAGACTCGGGACGCTCATCCTCAAGGTCGATCGTCAAACCCGGATTCAGGAAAGCGAGTTCACGCAGGCGGGTGGCTAGGCGGTCGAACTTGAACTCGATCGTATCAACGAAAATGGTCGCATCCGGGAAAAACGTGATCGTGGTGCCGGTCTTCTTCAGATCGACCTCCCCCACCACGTGGAGCTGCTCGGTGGTTTTGCCGCGCTCGAAGGCGATGCGGTGGATCTTTCCATTCCGCATGATGTCGGCGCGGAACCAGTCGGAGAGCGCGTTGACGCACTTCGCACCGACGCCATGAAGACCTCCGGAGTACTTGTAGGCACCCTGACCGAACTTGCCGCCCGCATGAAGATTGGTGAGCACCAACTCCACCGCCGGGATGCCGAACTTGGGATGCATGTCCACCGGAATGCCGCGGCCGTTGTCAGCGATGGAAATCGAGCCATCCACGTGAATCGAAATCTTGATCCGGCCGCAGTAGCCTGCGAGATGCTCGTCGATCGAGTTGTCCAGGACCTCGAACACGCAGTGGTGAAGACCGCGTTCGTCAGGGTCGCCGATGTACATCCCAGGCCGCTTGCGAACGGCCTCCAAACCTTCGAGTTTGTCGATCTGGGCGGCATCATACTGCTGCTCGGT
>JAIXVN010000263.1 GCA_027483005.1 Verrucomicrobiaceae bacterium | reverse complement strand
TGGCGCTGGCCTTCATCAAGGTGCTGGGATGGCTGGTTGACGGACTGTTTCATCTCTGCCGCTGGTTGCCCGAGAGCTGGTCCGCTGGGATTTCCAGACCACTGGGGCAGGCGTTTCACAAAAGGCTCCGACCGCGGATCGTCGAGCAGGTGGAGCGGTCCCTCGGGCCGTTCAAGACTCCGGAAGCGGAGGAGGCCTTCTGGCGGGGGCATTGCGACCACTTCGGCCGCTGTGTTTTCGAGGGCTTCCATCTCACCTGGCTGGAAGATGACGTGATCCTGAATCGGGTCGAACTCGTCTGCCAGGAGCATGTCAAACAGGCTCTCAAGGGAGGAAAGGGTGCCGTGCTTTTCCTCAACCATCTTGGCATGCCCGGAGCGCTGGTGGCAGGCTTTGGCATCCGCAACTACCTCACAGCCTTCGCAGGAAACCGCATCGAAACCGACGTTGCCGGGAAAATGAGGCCGCTCACCCGCATCGAAGCCCTGGTTCAGCGGATGTTCCGCCGCGGCCGTGTGGAGCGTGTCCTGCTCGGGGAATCCCTGCCAAAGCGGATGTCCGAGATCCTGAAGGCCAACGGACTCTTCGGGATGTTCGTCGATTACCCGGTGGTCTGGAAAAACCTGAGGCCCATTCCTTTTGATCGCTGCCAGCTCACCCTGAACCTTGGCCCGGCCATCCTCGCCCTGCGGCATCGGGTTCCGGTCCTTGCCGTCACCGCCGTGCGCACCGGCCTCAATCGCCATCGCATTTTCATCGACCCGATTTCCGCGCCGCCCGACACCCGTGGGGTCGAGGCTGCGGCGGAATTGATGACCGCGGCCATCGCCCAGATGCTCCCTCACCTCCGCGAGCATCCCGATCAATGGTGGCCCTGGGATCACGCGCCCTTCACCCCTCATCCCGATGTCTGAGCCCGAATTCAAATCCGTGAAAAAGTCGGCCGACCCGCCACCGTCGGCGGGCCAGATGTTCATCCGCAATCTCTTCGGCTGGCTTTACATCGTCTCGCTGGCGGTCCTGCGCAATCTTCCCACAAGGCTCAAGCCCGCCTACGCCAGGCTGCTTGCCAGGTTTTTCCGCATTCCCGAGGAGCAGCTCAATCTCCGCAACTCGCCGTTGGTCTTCGGTGACGAGGTAGCGAGCGCGATGTTGGATCGCCGCTTCCAGTATCAGACCCGGCTCAAGACCGACATCGCCCACATGAAGGGGGCCGGACCATCCGGAATCCTCGCCCAGGTCGATGTCTCCGGCGTGGAGCACCTGCACGCCGCGCTGGCGGAAAAAAAGGGCGTGCTGCTCGTCTCCGCCCATGCCGGGACCTGGTGGCATGCCCCTGCGGTGGTGGCCGCCCTTGGCATGCCGGTCTCCTCCGTGCTCACCCGCTTCCTTCCCCGCGCCATCGTGACGTTTCTTGAACAGGTCGCACGCGAGCTGGACTGCTCGCTCACCTTCGTCCGGATGGGGGCCTACGAGGCGGCCCGCGCGGCCTTCAAGAAGGGGGAAATCTTCTTCCTCTCCTTCGACTTCGCCTCGCGCTCGGATCGCAGCATCATCGTCCCCATCGGCGTCAGGGCCGAGCTTCCCATCGATACCGGCCCGGGAGTCATGGCGGTCCGCCACCAGGTCCCGGTGGTCTGGGTGGACACCCATCACGATGAGACCGGGAAATCCTGCATCCACTTCCATCCAGCCATCCATGCCGGTCGCGACACCGCCTATCCAAAACCGGAATCCGTGCTTCTTTATCTGATGGAAAAGCTCAAGAATCAGCTGCGCCTGCATCCGGAACAGTGGTGGCTGCTCGGCCACACCTATCTGCATGCCCGCCCGGAATCCTCAACGCCCACTCCTGACTGAACGATGAGCCTCCCCCCCCTCCAACCACGCGCTCCAGGTCCCTCCGTCCCGGGAATCATCGGCCGCCTCATCTTCAAGCCGCGCAATTTCATCCGGCACCTTCTGGACCTGACCAACCAGTATGGCGACACCTTCCTCCTGCCGCTCACCCATCCCACCTTCTTCCTGCGCAACCCGGAGGACATCAAATACATCCTCCTCTCCAACCCGCTCAACTACCACAAGACCGGCGGACTCACCGCCGCGGCCGATCTTCTGGGCGAGGGCCTCGTGAGCAGCGAGGAACCCCTTCATGGGAAACAACGGAAGCTCATGCAGCCGATGTTCCACAAGTCCTCCATCAAGGGCTTCACCGACGTGATGGTGGACTGCACCAACCGGCACCTCGCCGACTGGAAGGACGGTGAAACCATCGACCTGGCCCTGGAGATGATGCACCTCACCATCTCGATCGCCGGCCTCACCCTCTTCAGCGTGGACATGTATCGCGAGGGGAAATCCCTCGGCATCGAGTTCGCCACCGCGCTCAAGCTGGTGACCCGACGGCAGATGGCGCCGCCCCAGATGCACCACTGGCTCTCGCTCGACAAGCGCTACCACGAATCCCTCCGCAAAATCGATGAGGCCATCGGCAAGATCATCTCCGATCACCGGAATCTCCCCGAGGACCAGAGGCCCAACGACCTCCTCGCCATGATCCTGGCCTCCAAGTACGAGGACGGCTCCTCCATTCCGGACAAGCAGGTCCGTGATGAGGTCATCACCATCATCCTCGCCGGGCATGAAACGGTGGCCAACCACATGAACTGGACCTGGTATCTCCTCGGAAAACACCCCGAGGTGCTGGATCGCATGCGCCGCGAGTGGGACGAGGCCCTCGGTGACCGGACGCCAACCATGGAGGACATGGCGAATCTTCCCTACACCAACATGGTCCTCGCCGAGTCGATGCGGCTCTACCCGCCGGCCTGGACGCTGGCCCGACGGGCCGTCGAGGCCGACCGCCTGCCCAGCGGCCTGGAGGTCCGGCCCGGAGACGAACTACTGATGATGCAGTACGTTTCCCATCGGAATCCCGCCTATTTCCCGGATCCGGAGAAATTCGATCCCGAACGCTTCTCCCCCGAGCGCCGCGACAGCATCCCGAAGTATGCCTACTTCCCCTTCGGACTCGGCCCAAGGTTCTGCATCGGCGAAGGCTTCGCCAAACTGGAGGCGATCATCCTCGTCGTCATGATCGGACGCCGGTTCGACTTCGAGCAGGTCCGCAGCGGAGAGGCGAAGCTCGAACCCCTCATCACCCTGAGGCCGAGGAAAGGCATGCCGGTGATCGTTCACAAGCG
>JAIXVN010000125.1 GCA_027483005.1 Verrucomicrobiaceae bacterium | reverse complement strand
TTGGCCTCGAAGGTGACGTCGTCGAGTTTGGAGAAATCGAGGTGTCTGTGCAGGGTGCTGAAGAGCCTCTCAAGGTGGGTCGGAGAGAGCATCGAAGGCGTGCCGCCGCCGAGGTAGAGGGTCCGGGGCCTTTCAGACAGCTCGGGAAGTCGTCGGTCGGCTTCGGCCGCGAGGGCGTCGAGGAAGGCACTGATCGGCGTGGAGCCCGGGGTGTGCTTGTAGAACGAGCAGTAGGGGCAGACGCGGTGGCAGAAGGGGATGTGGAGGTAGAGGAGCAAGGAAGAATAGCGGATTGGGGATTTGGGATTGCAGATTGGAAGAGCTTTGCAGGCGACTTCAGTGCATCAGCATCGGGGTGGTGAAATAGAGGAGAAAGAGAATGATCGAGAGACAGGCTCCGAAGAAGCCCCGGTTGGGTGAGCCGCTTCTGCTCGTCAACCAAGAGGAAATCAATCCAATGACCAAAAAGGAGATCCCAACGATGATAGGGAAAATTCCACCGTGATTTCCCACAAGGCGTTCATTCAGGAAAGGGATGACCAGCAAGCCAGTCAGGGATCCTAGCTGAATGGATGGAGCGATGATCGACAGCTTCATTTGAGCATTTCTTGACTGGGTGGTTTGGAAGCCTGGTTCAGATCTCCCTGGCCTTGGCTTTGCTGAAGCTGCGGATGAGCTTGAGGAAGCGGCGTTTACTGGTTCGATCTGGCGGGGCGTTCTCGTAACGGGATTTGTAGTAGTAGTCGATCAGTTCATCGAAGTCGTCGTGGCAGAACCTGGCCTGCTTGAGGTCACGGAGAAACTCCATCAGGGTTTGTCCCGGGAGACGGGTGTGGCCGAGGGATTGGCACATGTTTAGAAACTCCAGGAGGTAGTCAGGCTGTTGCTCACTTTTGGCCCGCCTGCGGGCGGCGATTCGGGTTGCACGCTGTTCCGGGGTGCGATGCTTCAGGAACAGGATGCCAAGGATCGTGACGAGCCATCCAAGCACCAGGATGGCCGGGACCCATGCAGATGGATGGGATGCGGCTTGGTGGGAGCGCTTGCTTTCGCGTTTCAGGCCACCCGTTCCGGCATCCTGGAAAGCAGCGAGGTTCAACGACGGCGGCGGAGTTCCGGCAAGGGAAGGGGACTCGGAGGACGGAGGAGTGAAATCACAAATCACCCAGCCCCGGCCCTCGACGTAAACCTCGGTCCAGGAGTGGGCGTGAAACTCCTGGAAGATCCAGGAATCCGTCGCCGGATCAGGTTCACCGCCCATGTATCCGCAGGCCACACGCGATGGGATGCCCATGTGACGGAGCAGCAAGGCGGAGGCACTGGCGAAGAAATCGCAGTAGCCCCTTTTCTCGGCAAAGAGGAAGTTCTCCAGCGGTGGACTGTTGGAGTCGTTCACCACGGTCGTTGTGTAGATGAAGTTTGTTTCGAAGAACTGGCGGAGCGATTCAAGCCGGCCAGACAGATCGGTGCGTCCGGCCCCGATCCGATCGGCGGTCTCCGTGAGTCTGGCCCCCAACGGGGATTCCAGCCTGGTGAGGTAGGCCGGACCCGGATTTCCCGCCTCGGGCTTCATCGTCGAAATCGACTGGATGTCGACCGGCCTCGACCATGCCTTGTATCGGATGTCGCCGGACGCCGGGTTTTGATACCAGTCGTCAGGAAGGGCCAACACTTCCGGCAGCGCATAGGCCGTGACACCTGCCAACGCTGGCAGAGCCTGGCCATTGCTGCGCAGGAGAAAGATCTCGTGAGGGATGTCTTCGGTCGAGTGCCTGCCGACTTCCACCTTGTCATCCTGGCGGCCATCCCCCGCGTCCTTCAGCCATTGGCCTGAGTTGCCATCGCTCTTCCACTCGCCGTCCTCGAAGCGGCTCGCGGCAAGTGTCCGGACATAGAGCGGCCGTTGTCTGGTTGGCTTCACCGAGCGGTTGGGGTCTTCGAATCGGAGAATCACGCGGATCTCATCGCTGAGTTCGAGCGTCCCGCGCATCGGAAGCTCCACTTGTCCGGTGCGGTTTGCCTGCTCCGGTCCCGGGAGTGATGGCCCTTCGCCGGATCTGCCGGCGGGCTTCCCAATCGGCTTTCGACGATCCGAGCCGTGAGCCGCCTTCACTTTGGCGGAAAAGCCGCACAAGGCATCGGACGCGAAGGGAAGAACAAAAGCGAACAGAAGGATGAAGATCAGCGCCCCAGATCCGATGAGCGCGTGCCGCATCAGATAGGCCTTGTCTGTTAGAGGAGTGTTGTTCCCCTCTTGAAGGCGTGCCGTGCGACTCGCTTCCCAGGCGACCAATCCCAGCATCGTGCAGACAAGCGCGATCATCCTGCTTGCGGAAGGTTCGATGCCGAAGAAGTCGGGTCGCAACAGCAGGAAGACGAGACCCATCGTGGCGTAGAATCCCAGCGTGAAAACGGAGCGCTTGATTCCAGCGGACTCCACCGTCTTGAACTTGCCCGCATGTTGGATTTCCCAGACGCACTGGATGGCAGACAAGAGCTGCGGCAGGGCCAGCAGGCAGGACCAGAGCATGATCGGTTTGTTGCCGCCTTGCATCCCACTGATGATGAGGAGCAGGGCACAGGTGATCCGTTTGAAGGGCTCCAGCCTGGCAGGTAGGAAGCCGAGGAGTGGATAAGCAAGCAGCGCAAGCATCGAGCACGCGAGCTGAAACGGCGAGCCTCCGGCATGCCAGGCCAGGCCGCCAACAAGGGCGAGCAGGAACCAGTGGATGACCAGTGCGACCTTCATGGCAGTGAAAGGATCGCGTTGGAAGCTGGAGCTTTCGCCCGCATTCGGGGCGGATGGACATACATCTCCGCGGGGCTCAGGCAGAGGGTCATGCAGGGCAGGTCCGGCAATTCATCCCGCCATTCCTTCAAAGGCACATCACTGAGGATGATCACCCGATCTCCAGCCTTCGTGCCCGCAAGCACTTCATGGAGCGCATGGGGGTTTCGCTCGGCTTTTCGCTTTGCCGTCGCCAGGGTTCGAAGCGCGGCATCGAGATGCTCTGGAGAGTCGGCCGGCATGCTTTTCCACTGATTGAATGAGGCGATCAGGTCCACCGGAATGTTCCTCTCATGCAGTTGATGGAGCATCCCGCAAAGAAGCTCCAGGGCACCTTCAAAGACCTCCGCCGACTGCGGTTTCTGATCCGGACGGATCGAATGGAACACAAGCGTCACCCGGCCCGGCAGTTGGCGGTCGAACTGCCTCACCACCCACTGATGGCTTCTGGCACTGGTCGGCCAGTGGATCAGTTTCACCCGATCCCCAGCCTGAAACTCCCTCAGTCCATGGAGATCTCCGTCCCAGTCGGTGACAGTCGATTCCGACTCGTTCGATTCCAGCAAGGCGAGCAGATTCGGATCCTCGAACAGCTTCGGTGGAACGGGGCGTGGGAAGATCGTCATTTCCAGATCGCTCTCCAGGCCGACACGCGACTCCCAGAGCCCCAGCGGAAAGCTGCTCTCGAAGCTGATCCTCGCCGGATGGAGGATGCCGCGTTTGTGCAGTCGTGTTTGAATCTCACGCGTGGAGGATCCACCCGCCTGAAGCCAGCCTGCACGCAGTCCTTTTTCAGTGGGTCCTGCGACGCTGTCCTCAACCTCCACGGCAAAGGCATCCAGGCGACTCCGGCCATTCATCACCGTGAG
>JAIXVN010000628.1 GCA_027483005.1 Verrucomicrobiaceae bacterium | reverse complement strand
CTTCACGGCGAGTATGGTTTCACCTACGCGGGCACCAACATCTACTGCCACATCTACCAGGACTACCGTCACAAGGCCACCGGGACCTTCACGACCCAGTCCATCGGCGCCAAGCAGGTTGCCAAGGTCATCAATCTCCACACCGGCCAGGAGCTGCCGTGGAAAAAGAACGACAACCACACGATCACCATCGAACAGGTCGATTACGCTCAAACGCCCGACGTAACCGTGCTGCAGCTCACGCTGACCGGGGAGGTGTATGGAGATTGAAATCTCCTGAGCAGGGTCACGACGTTCGGATCGAGACCTTGTTGTCGATCCCTTGTCTTCGCCTGCCTTGATCGTTCCTCATGAAAAGCGGGCGCGGACCTGCATGCCCAAACTGCCCCGGACCCACATCCCAATCCTCCGATGCTTTCACAGGCCCGACTCCTCGTCCTCGCCGCCTGCGTAACGCTTGCTTCCTGCCAGATTGGCCAGCGTTCAAAAGCCTGCGGCATGTCGCCTCACAAGGGCTCGAAGGCCTTTGAGCGGATGTCACCTCGCAGGTGCGGATCAGGTGGCTGGCACCGGATGTCCCCAGCTCCGCCGCCAACCGGTCCACGGTTTCCCAATTCGTGCCGCAGCCGGAAACCCGCCAGCCTCTGGCCGCGAAGGAGCGGGCCATCGCCTGTCCCAGGCCACGGGTGCAACCGGTGATCATCACGTGTTTCATCATCCACCGATTCTTCAGTGTGTTTTCCTGAGTTTTGTGGTTTGCATTTCACGATTCTGGTTGATACGTGTCTATCAACCAGACGACTTATCTTCCCATCATCATGATGGAGGCTTTTCGATCCAGAATGAGATGGCTTCGGCTTCCGCGCATGATCCGGTTGCACGGTGCTACCAACAGGCAGTTCCATGCGCGAACGACATGCTTCCCTCCATCGGCGCGGTGCGGCCACAAAGGTGCGAATCCTCCACGAAATCGAGACTGGAAGGCCACTTTCAACCAGTCATTCTGACCACCGATGATCTGGCAGAAACTGAAAGACCTGTTCAACGGCTCCGAGCCTGAGGAGCCCCCGTTCAAGCAGGAGTGGATTGAGCTGATGGCGGCGAATGTCCCCCTCTACACGAGGCTCACGGAAGAGTTGAGGGAGAAGCTTCATCTGCGCATCGCGCGGTTCATCGCCACCACCCGCTTCGAGGGATGCAATGGCCTGGAACTCACCGAATCGATGGTTCTAACAGTCGCAGCCCAGGCCTGCCTGATGGTCCTGAACCGGGAAGGAGATCCCTACCCCAAACTGAAAGCCGTCTTTCTCTATCCGACGACCTTCAGCTCGGTGCAAACCCGCCAGGATGAGATCGGCGTGGTGACCGAGGGCCTGGTGCATCGACTTGGGGAATCCTGGGAAAACGGCACGGTCGTTCTGGCCTGGGATTCCGTCGCCCAGGGCGCCCGCAACCCGCGCGACGCCCGGAACGTGACCTTGCACGAGTTTGCCCACCAGTTGGATCACGAGAACGGTGATACCGACGGCGCGCCCAGCCTGCCGGATCACGAGGCCTACCGATCGTGGGCGCGGGTTTTCACGGAAAACTACGCGGACTTCCTGAAACTGCTCGAGAACCGCAAGCGCGGCCTTCTCGACCCCTATGGAGCCACCGCGCCTGCGGAGTATTTCGCGGTGGTCACCGAGACCTTCTTTGAAAAGCCCTTCCAGTTGCAGAAGAGGTACCCGGAGCTCTACGACCAGCTGATGAGCTTCTACGGAGTGGATCCGCAGGAATGGACTCCGTGAGACCACGGGCGGCCTGACATGGTCCCTTGCTGAGCCTGAGGGAAAAGATCATCTTTCCTCATTCGAGAATTCGTCATCCGTCATTCCCCTCAATTTATTTCCATTGCCTTGAAAGGAAGCCGCCCTGTATGAGGCCCGATGGCCGTTACCCCAAGCAAGGATTACAAGCGCCGCGAGCGTGAGCAGCGGAAGTTCGACAAGCGCATGGCGAAGGATGCCGAAAAGGCCGCGCAGCTTGAAGCCCAACGCGTCGCAGCGGAAGCCGCCGCCATCGAAGCCGCCAGACAGAGCGAGGAGGATGCCAAGGCCAAGGTGGAAGCGGACTTCGAAGCCGAACTGGAAGCCGAGCGTCAGGCCCAGAAGGTCGCGTGACGAAAATGGTCCTGTGATTTCCCGGACGCAGCGCGACACTCATCCATGGCGACCTACGTGTATGAGACGATTCCGCAAAGCGTCGGGGAAGAGCCTGTGCGTTTCGAGGTCAGGCAGGGAATGAATGACCCCAAGCTGACCGAGCAACCCGGCACCGGAAAGCCAGTGCGCCGCCTGGTCTCGGGAGGCTTTGTCCTGCTGCGTGGCGAGATGCCGTCAGTGGGTTCGGTGACGGACCCCTCGTGGCATCAAGGGGGCTGAGGCTGTCGCCGTTCAAGGTGGATCGTCCGGACCTCGGCACTTGATGAACAACCTGCAATTGAGCTGCGTTGGCTTCCATTTTCCGACTTCCCATCAACCGCAATCCGGGCCATGTTGAGATTCCATGGACCCGATGCTCGCCCTTTCACGCTTCGTCTATCTCTGCGTGATCCTCACCGGACCGGTGGCCTTCATGCTGATCGTGTTCTTCAAACGGCGCTGGGGGAGAACCTACGATGGCGTGACCGAGTCCGACCCCGAGGAGGTCCTTGCCGAGCTTGAGCGCGAGTTCACCCCGATCCGCCGCACGACCATCCGCACGCAGACCGAGTATCTGCCATTTCTCTTCGAGTGCATCCGCGAGAACATCGACTCCGGCTTCGAGGACCCGCAGATGATCTCCCTTCTGGAGCGGATCCAGATCCATCGACCGGATCAGGAGCGCCGCGCGATGTTCACTGTGGTCAGTGGATCGCAGCGCAGCGACCTCCATCTGCGCTGGGTCCGCGATTCCTGTGACCGGATCCTGTTGCGGATCCAAGGCGCGCCGAACGTCATCCGCGCCCTGAGGGATCACCAGAAGCGGATCCCCAGGGCGGTGACGTGAAGGCATGCCGCTAATCGCGGACGATTGAGATATCACCGTAGGAGTCCGTGCCACCATCGGCCTTGATCTCGGCCTGGAGCAGATACTTCGCGGAGGGATCATGACTGGCGACCTTGAAGCGATAGAGAGTGTGGACGTTCTCCACTCCGGTGTGTCCGGGTTGATCATCCTTCGCGATGACGGCTTCGCCGTTGAGCAGTGCGACCTTGCGGAAATCGAGACGATGGGTGCCGTGGGTGTACTGGAACTCGAAGCTGTAATCTCCGGGTCCAGTGATGCCCTTGCTGACATCCCAACTCTTCGTGACCCAGTCGGCCTGAAGGTCCTTCGGCGTCCACTCGGCGATCTTCACCGGCATGGCAAGGGCCTTGCCCGGCTGTTTGAACGCGATCGGAAGGGGCTCCATGGTCTTCCACAATCCCCGGGTGAAATCGGGAATGGTGACGGGCATGCTGCCGGTGGCGACGGAGAGCGAGGAAAGCTCAAGGATCGAACTCCACGACGCCGCGTCATAGACCACGCTGTCGGGCGTGATGCCTTGGCGGATGCAGTCGAGATGACGCCAGTTCATCACGAAGTCCATACCGCCGTGACCACCGCCCTTGGCGCGTTCGGCCAGCTTGGTCCAAAGCGGATGGGTGAAGAGCTTGCGCATGCGGGCGAGGTCCTTGTCGCTCATCCATTCGTGCGAGCCACCGGCATCGAGGCGATACTTCCGAGGCTCATCGATCGCGAGCCGAGCGGGGTAATCGAAGAAGGTGCCGCCCGTTCCGGACAGCGCATTGATCCGGCTGTAGGGACGCGGACTGATGACATCGTGCTGGATCATGATGGTGCGACCGAGCTCGGTCTTGATCATGGATGTGTTCATGTCGCCGCAGATATAGGTTTCCTTGGCGTGCTTGCCGCCATTTGGATTGCGCTTGTCACGCCAGGCGGAGAGGCCCTTTTCCGGGGAACTCATGGAAACGAGGAACTTGAACTGATCGCCGCGCCCGATGCCGAGATATTGGGCCACCGGTCCGAGTCCATGGGTCGGGTAGAGGTTGCCGTTGAACTGCTCGTGGTAATCGCGCCGCCAGTCGCCCTCGGTCCCGAGGGCATAGAGCATGCCGCGCAGTTCGTGGATGTAGGCGCATTCGGCATGGGTGAGTTCGCCGAAGACCCCCTCACGGACCATGTTGAGGACAAAGAGTTCATTCTCACCATAGCAACAGTTCTCCAGCATCACGCAGTGGCGCTGGGTGCGCTCGCTGGTATCGACCAGCTTCCAGCATTCATCCACCGTCACAGCGGCAGACACCTCGACGAAGGCATGCTTGCCATGCTGCATCGTGGCGACGGCCATCGGGACATGCCAGGCCCAGGGGGTGGAAATGTAAACCACGTCGATGTCCTCGCGCGCCACCAGCTTTTCCCAGATATCCTCGGTGCCACCATAGACTTCCGGACGTTTGCCACTGACCTTCTCGCAGCGGTCAGCTGCGGACTTCGCGCGCTCGGCGCGAAGATCACAGACCGCCACCACGTCCACG
>JAIXVN010000296.1 GCA_027483005.1 Verrucomicrobiaceae bacterium | reverse complement strand
CGCTGCTCTGAAGATGTTCCAGCATCTTGAGAAATATGCGATGCATCCAAAGGTCGGCGACTGGACCAAGCAGTTCAAGGATCTGCTCGATCCCAAGCCAGCCGTAACGGCCGCGCCGGGCGAGTGAGTCAGGGATCAGTCGCGACTCGCACTTCGGTGGCCCCGCAGGCCTTCGCCATCGTCTCCGCATGGTCGGCACCCGCGACGCAGGCGGCGGTGGCAAGCGCGTCGCTGGTGGTGGCATTGGGCGCGATGATGGTCACCGCGAGATGCCTCGTCAGGCCGAGCCCGGTTTTCGGATCAATGATGTGGGCGTAGCGCACGCCGTCGATCTCGACTGCCTGCTGGAGATCGCCCGAGGTGGAGACAGCGCAGTTGGCAAGCTCGACCTGCCCCGAAGTCTTGCCCTTATCGAGGGTCTTGATCCCGACCGTCCAGCCGGTCTTTCCAGGTGGAGGATCGCCCAGCCGCAGATCCCCGCCTGCGGCAATGCAGGTGGAGGGAAAGCCCTTTGATTTCATCACGTCGAACATCGCATCCGCGGCATAGCCTTTCGCGATGCCGCCGAGATCGAGCCGCATGCCGGGGTTTCTCAGGGTCACCGTTTGATCAAATGGATCGAGTTCGAGCAGCTTCCATCCGCAAGCGGACTTCGCAGTGGTCAGGGCTTCAGGCAACGGCAGTTTTCCCACACGCCGCGTCTCCCGCCAGAGCCTCGTGAAGGGACCGAGCGTGGGGTCGAAGCGTCCGGCGGTCCTGCGCGCGAAGTCATGGGACTTCGTGAGCAGATCGAACAACAGCGGCGACACCTTCACCGGCGTTCCGATGTTCTCCGATAAACGTAGTAGTTCACTTCCGGCGATGTAGTCGGAGGCGATGGCGTTGATTTCCTCCGCACGCTGGAAGGCGAGATCGGCCGCCGCCTTCGCGACGGATTCATCGCTGCCATGGCAGGTGATCGCGAACTGCGTGCCCATCAGCCCGCGCTCAAAGGTGAAGCGGGCCTCCTTCGCGGTCGCCATGCAGCCGAGCAGCAGCGAAAGCAGGATCCTCATTCCGAATCGCCATCCATGTTCCAGAAACGGTGCATTTCCTCGACACTGGGGACCTTGAGCGGACGAATGACCCGGAAGCCAAGCCAGGGGGCATCGGTGAAATACCATTGGGACTTGGGAAGCTGTGGATCACGCATCTTCCAGGCGGACTCACTGCCGATCCTCGCGGCGGAGCGGAGCTTGTCGGGATCATCGTTCCAACTGCCGCCACGAACCACGGTCGGGTATCTTGTGGTGATCGCCGTCCAGGGATTCACGGCTCCGTCCTTGATGGCGGCATAGGCATCGGGCGAATACTGGCCGAGGCAAAGCTCCGCAACGTTGCCGTGCATGTCATGGAGGCCCCAGGCGTTCGGCTTTTTCAGGCCGACCTTCTGATACTGGTATTCGGAGTTTTCCACAGACCATGCATACTCTCCAAGTTGGGCTGGATCATCACCGAAGCTGTACGCCGTGGTGCTCCCCGCCCGGCACGCATACTCCCACTCGGCTTCGGTTGGAAGACGGTAGAAGTGCCCGGTCTGGGCACTGAGCCATTCGCAAAACTTGCTCGCCGCATGCTGGGTGACCCCGATGGCCGGGCTGTCCTTGTCATAGCCCTTGCCCATGCCGAAGTTCATTGGCACATAAGGCGGGGTCGGCTGGGTGACCACATCGACCAAGGTTTCGGCATCCTTGCGCACCGGAGCCTCCGAGGTGGTCATGTTGTCATCCCGATTCAGCGTGCCGTCCTTGTTGCGCGCCATCTTGTTCTCCATGTACGGATGGTAGAGCGCCCAGGTCGTCTCGACCTTTGCCATCCAGAACGGCTCAATCTTCACCTTCTTCTGCGGGCCCTCGCTCGTCGCGCGATTCGCTTCGGCTTCCGGAGAGCCGATGACAAATTCGCCGCCAGGAACCGGGATCAAATCAAGAGTCGCATCACCTGCTTTCGGCACTTGATCCGTAAACGGCTTCATGCCATCGGCTGAGATCGCAGGTTGCTTCGAAACGAGTTCGTGGATCGCCTGGGTGGTGGGCAGCAACGCCGGTTTCGGCAAGGCCTCATCGGCATGGGCCGACACCATCAGCGCGATTGTGGCGCAAGTCATCAAACGCGGAGTCATGGCAATCGAATCGTGTTAAGTCTCACGCCAACTTGTAAACTCCGGGCACCGGCACCGGCGCGATGGGGAACGCATCCGGGAACTTCAGCGTGTCCGGAGCCATGTCCTGGTTCGCGCCCCAGATCTGCTCCCAGGTGATGCGCTGGCCGGTGTGGGCGGCTTCCCGACCCAGGATCGCGAGCATCGTGCTGTTGGCCATGTACTCGCCGGTGTTGATCGTTTCCCCCTTTCGCAAGGCGGCAAAAAACTCGTTGTGGCAGACCTGATACATGTTCTGCTCCGTGCCGGGCTTGGCGCGATACATCCACTGCCGCTTGCTGCCGTCCGGCCCGAGCACCATTGGCATGTCAGGGCAGACCACGGTGCCCTTCTCACAGTAAATGCGGTCGGACACCTCACCATGCAGGCCGGGATACTGGCGCTCGCCGAAGTGGCAGATCACGCCGTTGGGATACTCATACGCGACGTTGTAGTGATCGTAAACATTGCCCACGTCGGTGCGCATCGCTCGTCCACCATTCGCCACCGCTGCGATCGGGGCCACGTCGCCCATCGCCCACGCAATCTTGTCCACGGTGTGGATCGCCTGCTCGAGAATCGGTCCGCCGCTGAGCCATTCGAAATTGTTCCACCAGGCGACCTGCCATTGGACATCGCCCATGCCATCCGGCTTCTTCATTCCGGGCTGCAGGGGCTTCGGCGGCGTGCCCATGTAGGTGCCGTAGAGGGAAATCACGCGGCCCAGTTCACCCGAGGTGATCTTGCCATAGGCCTCGCGCACTCCCGGAGCGAACCGCCAGCAAAAGCCATGTTGGATCGAAAGGTTCTTCTGCTTGGCGAGCTTCGCGGACTCCATGACCGACTTCACGCCGGCCACATCCACGGCCATCGGCTTCTCCGAGAAGACATGCTTGCCAGCCTCGATCGCAGCACGGAGATGCAGAGGGCGAAACCCCGGAGGCGAGGCCAGCAGGACCACATCCACCCCGCTGTTGAGCACTTCCTTGTAGCTCTCGAGTCCTGAAAAACGCCTGGCTTCCGGCACCTCCACCTTGTCGCCGAACTTGCCGAGCTGGTTGAGGCTGTTGGTGATCGCAGGCGCGAAAGCATCACCCATCGCCCACAGCTTCACGTTCGGATCGGCGGAAAGCGCCTGGCTGGCCGCCCCGGTGCCGCGACCACCGCAGCCGATCAATCCGATCTTCAGCACCTGCTTCGAAGCATCCTGAGCTCGGACGATGGCGGGAAATCCGGCAACCGCGAGGGTGGCACCTGCGACTCCGAGAAACTTGCGGCGATTGAAATCAGATGGATTCATGACGGTTTGAAGCGGAAAGAACGTGCCCACTACCTTTTTGAGGCCCGCGATCTTTCACTGCAAGCCGGGATCTTCCAGCCTTGCGGAAGATCGGAGGATGCCATGGAGTATAGGCCTCCGCTTCATTTGTGAACCGCTTTCGAAACGCTCCATGACCTCCGATGCCTCCCAGTCCATCACGACCCGACTTTCCGTGATGATGTTCCTGCAGTTCTTCCTCTGGGGCGCCTGGTTCGTGACCCTTGGCGCCTGCCTCGACGCCAACGGCCTCGCTTCCATCATCGGAGCCGCCTATGGTTCCGCCCCGATCGCCGCCATCCTCGCACCGCTGTTTCTCGGACTCGTCGCGGACCGTTTCTTTCCCTCGGAAAAGGTGATGGGCGTCCTCCTGCTGATCGGGGGCGCCGCCATGCTCGCGGTGCCATCATTCGCCGCGAAAGGTGATGCAGGAATGGTGAAAAACCTCTTCCTCGTCCACATGCTCTGCTACATGCCGACCCTCGGACTCGGAAACACCATCGCCTTCTCCAACATCAGCGACCAAAGCAAGTTCCCCGCCCTGCGCGTCTGGGGCACCATTGGTTGGATCGCCGCCGGCCTGCTTGTCGGCTTCCTTGGATGGTCCAAGAATCTCCAGATCTTCACCCTCGCCGGGGCTGGCTCGCTGCTTCTCGGCATCTTCGCCTTCTTCCTGCCCACCACGCCACCTCCGGCGAAAGGCCAGCCGCTCAGCCTGTCGAGTCTTCTCATGCTGGATGCCTTCAAGCTCCTCAGGAAACCCGCGTTCCTCGTCTTCATCCTCTGTTCGACGCTGATCTGCATCCCGCTCGCCTACTACTTCAGCACCACCTCCATTTTCCTCTCCGACATGGGCTTCCGCCAGCCTGCCTCGTCAATGGCGGTCGGCCAGATGTCGGAAATCATCTTCATGCTGCTGATCCCCGCCTTTTTCCGGAAGCTCGG
>JAIXVN010000339.1 GCA_027483005.1 Verrucomicrobiaceae bacterium | reverse complement strand
CTTGGTCTTGTAGAAGTACTCCGCGCTTGAAGCGGGTTGGCGGTCGGCATCGAAGTAGGGCTGGCTCTTCTTTTCGCCTGCGATCCTCCCGTTGTCATCGGAGCGGCCATGCCAAGCGTGAGACTCGGTGACTGGAGATTGCGGGTCGACTTCGAATGAGGAGCCACCGATGATTCCAACACCGCCGACTAGTTTGGTCCTGTCTTCGCTCGGCAGGAAATCCATGGATTTGGCTGCAACTCTCATCGAACTGCGTTCTTCAAATCCGAAGCGATACAGCATCCCAAACATCACGCAGGCGGCGGCTGTTAGAATGGTTTTCACCAACCAGCGCGAGGGAGCGGCTGGACCCTCGGAGCGCCGACGTTGACGCAACCTGCCGGGCTTGAGCGGAGAGCGGCTGGGCGCTGCCGGCTGGAGAATGGGAATGTCCTGCTCCGGCTGGCTTTCGCCAAAGAGTTCCTCGATTTTCGCCCGCTTGTCCGGCGCGAGTTTCCAGGCCTCATCGGCCTCGGCGGATTCGGCCTCGCTGAGGAGGCCGTGAAGGGCGCGCATGCGGCGGCGGAAGACGAGCAGCTCGGGGCGCTCGTCGCAAAGGCGTTCCAGTTCCCCGGCCTCGAAGGCGGAGGCCTCGCCGAGGACCCATGCGACGATCCGCGCCTCAAGCGAGGCATCGCCGACAGGTTCAAGCGGTGGATGGTCGTTCATTGGATAGTGAAAATTGGAGGATTGAAAATTGGAGGTCTCAGCCTTCAGCGGATTCGACGCCGAGGCGTCTGAGGGAATCGGCGAGTCCCTTGAGGAGGTGGTGGAGCTTGTAGCCGACGTTTCCGGCGCTGAGCCCGGTGTGTTCGGCGATCTGGTCGTACTTGAGGCCGTCGTGGTACTTCATTTCCAGGAGGCGTCGGTCGTCATCGCGGAGTTCGGAAATGAGGAGCCGGAGGGTGCCGGAGGCCTCCATGCGGCCGAGGTCCTGCTCGGGGGTGGGGCTGGTGCTTTCCCACTCGCGGGAGTCGTCGAGCGGGGATTCGTGGCGTCGTTTCCGGAGGTGGTTGAGGGCGAGGTTGCGCAGGCAGCGGTAGAGCCAGGGGCGGGGTTGCTGGACCTCGGCCCAGTGCTGGTGGAGGCGGAGGAAGCTTTCCTGGACGAGGTCCTCGGCGGTTTCCCGAACCCCCGTCAGGCCGTGGGCGAAGCGGAGGAGCGGACTCTCCTCTGCCTCGAAGACCTGCCGGAATGTGGGTTTTTCCTCCATGGTGGGTCGGATCGGCAGAACGGCGGACCTGGGTGGGTCAGTCGGCGCTGGATGGATGGATCTCCGGGATTCCATGGACGGAAGTGGGCACGCTCATGCTTCGTTACAGGCTAAGACCCGCCGGGGAGAGGTTTCTTGGAAAAAAGGGCGAAGTTTTTTCCGGGCGGCGATCTCTCCAGAGCCGAACGGCATTCGTTAGGCGCGATCTTCCCTTGCGGGCAGGGGGCGACCGACCTTGAATGACCGCGTCTCCAGCCATGTTCATCCTCAAGAAACTCTTCCAACTCCGGGATCACGCCAATTCGGACGCGGAGAAGCCGTTTCTGGATCATCTGGAGGACCTGCGGGTCACCATCACCAAGATCGTGGTGACGCTATTGATCTCGATGACGGTCTGTTTCACGTTTCAGGACAAGCTGATGGGCGTCCTGAAACGCCCGGTGGAGCAGGTCTGGTACATCCACCAGCAGTCGCTGCTGCCGGACAAGGACAAGGTCACACGACCGATGACGGTGGAGCTCTGGGAAAGCGCCAAGAAGCTGGAGCGCGCCGCCGCGCCGCTTTCCGAAGCCGAACGGTCGCTGCTTTACCAAGCGGTCGGGGATGAAGCCGTCGTCCACTACGCGAAATCCGCCGCTCTTCTCCGCAGCGTGCTGACCTTGGAGGAAAAGAAGCGCGAGGGCTACATCGCGAGCCTGCCGGTGGCTGAGGAGATCAGGGGCGAACTGCGGGCGCTGCTCAAGACCAAGGCCAACCCTGAGCTCAGCGCGATGAGCGACGCCCAGCGCATGTCGGCGCTGAAACCGACGGAGACCTTCATGCTTTCCATGAGCCTGTCGTTCTTCGCGGGCATCGTGGTGGCGTTTCCCATGCTGCTCTATTTCATCCTCCAGTTCATCCTGCCGGGACTGCACGGGCATGAAAAAAAGGTGCTCTGGCCCGCGCTGGCGATCGGCTTCGGCCTGTTCCTCGGCGGTGTGCTCTTCGCCTATTACCTGGTCCTGCCAAAGGCGCTGGTGTTCTTCTTCGAGTGGGGAAATGACATGGGCATCTCGAACGACTGGCGGATCGGGGAATACATCGGTTTCGCCACGCAGTTCACCCTGCTGTTCGGCGCTTCCTTCGAACTGCCTGTCGTCGTGATGGTCATGGTGAAGCTCGGACTGCTGGGATACGAGACGATGAAGAAAACCCGCGGCTACGCCATTGTCGCCATCTTCGTCATCGCTGCCGTCCTCACGCCGACGCCGGACATTTTCACGCAGTGCCTCATGGCCTGCCCGATGATCCTTCTCTATGAAGGCTGCATCTGGCTGGCCTGGTGGGATGGCAAGAAGCAGGCCAAGAAGGAGGCTGCCGAAGCTGAAGAGGAAGCCGCCAGGGCCAGAGAGCGGCTGACGCGCCTGCTGGAGGAGCACAAGGATCTCGATCTCTACGGCACCGAAGGCGACGAGCATCACGGTTTCCATGACGAGCATCACGGTTTCCATGACGAGCATCACGACGATCGCCACGAGGAAATCGCCGGCGATCACCCGGAGCCACCGGTCGAGCATGATCCCGACCTGAAACCGAAGGACCAGGACGACCCGAAGGACGGGGCCTTACCGAAAGAGTAGTCCCCAGCCCTGCGCTGAGGGAATGTCCACGAATGCATGGATTTTCTGACCACGGATTGCACGGATGTTCACGGATAAGACGTGATTCACTGAGGTGATCTCGTTCATAGTCGCCTCGCCGAAGCTCTGATCAGATGGATCCTTTTGGTCGAAGGAGTCTTCATCCGTGTAACTCCAAGTCATTTGACTCGTTCTCGGAATTGAAGGGCTCGCCGATGTTCGCTGCTCTTCGATTGTGGTTTGATCACTCTATTGCTCGTAGGTTTCTCACTGCCTTGAAGGCGATGTCCGAAAGTGCGAACGGTTCCGCTTGGCTCCGCTCGGGGAAATCTGATTTCCTCGGGCATGTTCCTCGGGATCGATTCCTCCACACAGTCACTCACCGGCCTCCTCATTGATCCAGCCACCGGCCAGATCGTCCAGCAGACCTCGGTCAATTTCGGCTCCGAACTCCCCCAGTTCGGCTCGCCCAGCGGCTTCATCCCCGGAGGAAAGGACGGCGAGGTCCACGGCGATCCGCAGATGTGGCTGGAGGCGCTCGACTTGATGCTGAGCCGGCTTTCCGCCGTGGCGGATCTTTCCAAGGTGGTGGCCATCGCCGGCTCCGGCCAGCAACATGGCTCGGTTTATCTGGATGCGACCTTCAATGAACGTCTTGCTGCACTCGACGCCGCAGGCACGCTTTCCGGCCAGCTCTCCCCCGCCTTTTCCCGCGCGACCTCGCCGATCTGGATGGATACCTCCACCGGTGCCGAATGTGCGGAAATCACCGCCGCAGCCGGGGGCGATGAGATGATCCGGAAGATTTCCGGCTCGGCCGCGATCGAGCGCTTCACCGGTCCGCAGATCCGCCGCTTCTTCAAGACGGATCCTGAAAGCTACGCCCGCACCGCCCGGGTGCACCTGATCAGCTCCTTCCTCGCCTCGGTGCTCGCCGGGAAGGACGCCGCCATCGATCCGGGCGATGGCTCGGGCATGAACCTGATGGACCTGGCCAGCTCCGATTGGTCGGACCTGCTGCTCGACGCCACCGCGCCGGGCCTTCGCGCGAAGCTGCCTGCCGTCGCGCCGACGCAGTCGATCACCGGCACCATCGCTCCCTACTTCTCGAAGTACGGCTTTTCCAGTAGCTGCAAGGTCGCGCGCTTCACCGGCGACAATCCGGCCTCGCTGGTCGGCATGGGAGCCACCGCTCCGGGAAACATCGTCATCTCGCTCGGCACGTCCGACACCTTCTTCGCCGCCATGGAGGGCCCGAAGACCGATCCGGCCGGCTTCGGCCACGTGTTCGGAAATCCGGCGGGCGGTTTCATGTCGCTGATCTGCTTCCGCAACGGCTCGCTCGCCCGCGAGGCGTTGCGTGATGAGCTCGGCGTCGATTGGTCCGCCTTCGACGTCGAAGGCCTGGCCCTCACCGCTCCCGGCAACGCTGGCAACCGCATGCTGCCGTTCTTCGGCCCGGAGATCACGCCGCGCGGCGACTTCGATGGCCCGGTGCGGAAGGGCGACGCGGAGTTCGAGTCCGGTGCCAATCCCCCCGTCCAGATCCGTGCCCTGCTGGAAGGCCAGTTCCTCAACATGCGCCTCCACTCGCAGTGGATCGGCGTGAAGGCCGACCGCATCCGTCTAACAGGTGGGGCCTCCCAGAACAACGGCATCGCCCGTCTGGTGGCGGACATTTTCCAGGCTCCGGTGGAACGACTCGCCATCGGCAACTCCGCCGCACTCGGAGCCGCCCTGATCGCCGCCGCTGCGGCCGGTGAGGATCTCGCGAAACTCCAGGCCGTCTTCTGCACCACGGCGGAGGATTCCCGGATCGAGCCCGACCGCTCCACGGCCGCCGTTTACGACGAGGCGATCGTTTCCTACGCCGGGCTGCTCAAGTCGAATCCCCAGCTGATTTCGTAACGGCTTTTTCAACGACTCCCCCCACGCTTGTCCCACCCCCGGCGGCAAGCTGTGGGCGTCATGAAACACGACCTCACTGAAATCGCCTTCATCCTCGACCGTTCGGGCTCCATGGGCTCGATGGTCGAGGCCGCCATCAGCGGATTCAACCGCCTCCTCAAGGACCAGCAGGCCGCTCCCGGCGAAGCACGCTTCTCGCTGGTCCTCTTCGACGATCAATACGAGGTCCCCTGTGCCTCGCTGCCGATCTCCAAGGTCCGCCCGCTCGACACCCGGACCTTTGTCCCGCGTGGCTCCACGGCCTTGCTCGATGCCATCGGTCGCACGATCGACGATCTTGGCAAACGTCTCGCCGCGACCCCGGAAGCCCGACGTCCGGGCAGCGTCATCATCGCCATCCTGACCGACGGCTACGAGAACGCCTCGGTGCACGAGACCTGGGAATCCATTTCCGGAAAGATCAGCCACCAGCAGGAAAAGTATGCCTGGCAGTTCCTTTTCCTCGCCGCGAATGCCGATGCCATCGCGACAGCGGGACGGATGAGCATCCACTCGAAGGATGCCGCTTGTTTCGCCGCCGAGCCGGAATCCCTTGCCGCCACCAAGGACGCGATCTCTCGGAAAATGCGTGCCTCACGGGCGGTGAAAGCCGGTAGTGCCAGCCTCGCCGAAACCCTCTGCGCGGATGCCGACCTTGGCGACATCGTCCGCGAGGAGGAGCGCAAGCGCGGTCGCTGAAACCTTTCCCTGCGTCGCGGGCGCTCGCGGTCGGACGGGTGTCCGTCCGGTGCTCATGACCCCGCGGCGCAGGGATCCCTTTTCACACCGCCCACAGCATCTTCACCGCCTGCCAGGCGGCGGCCACGTGGTGGACGCGGAAAATTTGCGCCCCGCGTGACATCGACGCGGCGATGCAGGCCACGGTTCCGGCATCGCGCTCGGTCGGATCTGTTAGACCGAGCACCTCGCCGATCACCGTCTTTCTCGAAACCGGAACCAGCAGCGGCCGGTCGAAGCGTTGGAGGCGTTCGAGGAAACGATACACTGTCAGATTGTCATCGCGCTGCTTCGCGAAGTCGATGCCGGGATCAAGAACCACCCGATCCCTTGAAAGTCCGGCTTGATCGCAGAGCGCCAGTTTCTCGTCGAAGAAGGTCTCCATCGAACCCATCACGTCCGCCCACTGCTGATGAACGTGCGGGATCTTCGGTTCGCCGACGCTGTGCATGACCAGCAGCGAGCATCCGGAGGCCGCGCAAAGCCTTGCATTGCGCTCGTCGGGCAGGCCGCCCATGTCGTTGATGAACTCGACTCGTGGGTCCTCGATGACCTGCGCCACCACCTCCGGCCGCCAGGTGTTCAGGGAAAGCACCGGCGGCCAGACCTGTTCGGCGTCCTTCGGTGTCGCGGCCTTGATCACGTCATCCCAGCGACCCAGAAACGCACGGAAACGACGCACCTCCTCCTCCACGCTCACGGCCGCGCGATTGGTGCGGGCGCTTTCCGCCCCGACGTCGAGGATGTCCGCTCCGGCCTCCGCGTGGCAACGGGCGATGGCGATCGCGTCGTCGATCACCAGTGTGCCGTCGCCGGAAAACGAGTCATCGTTCACGTTCACGATTCCCGCGATCAGCGGTCGGCGCGGAAAGGAAATCGAGCGGTCGCGGAGCTGCCAGTTCACGCACCCGATGGTGAAAGGCCCGCAAGAATCGACAAGCTTTCCATTTGCCGTCACCCGGAAGCTTGGTAGGTTCGGCTTCGATGAACTCCGATCTCAACCGCCGCCATTTCGTGAAACTGGGCACCCTCGCCGTGGCTGCCGCCGCGATCGCTCCTGCCCGCGCGGCTTCTGCTGCGTCTCCTGCCGAACTGCCGAAGCTGCCCTATGGCTTCGATGCGTTGGAGCCGCACATCGACAAGATGACGATGGAGATTCATCACGGCAAACATCACGCCGCCTACATTGCGAAGCTCAACGAGGCCCTCGCCAAGGCCCCGGAACTCGCCGCGAAGCCACTCGACGAGGTGCTCGGCAACCTTCCCGCCGTCTCTGACGAAGCCCTGCGCACCGCCCTCCGCAACCAGGGCGGCGGCCATTGGAACCACTCGATGTTCTGGGAAAGCCTCGCGCCGGCCGACAAGTCCGGAAAGCCCTCCGACAAGCTCGCCTCCGCCATCACTGGCGCCTTCGGGGGCATGGACGAGTTCAAGAAGGCCTTCGGCGAAGCCGCCACCCAGCGCTTCGGCTCCGGCTGGGCCTGGCTCATCGTGAAGGAAGGTAAGCTCAAGATCACCAGCACCGCCAACCAGGACCATCCGGCCATGAAAGGCATCGTCCCCGACAGCGACTTCGGCACCCCGATCCTCGGCCTCGATGTCTGGGAACACGCCTATTACCTGCACTATCAGAACCGTCGTCCGGACTACATCGGGGCGTTCTGGAAGGTGGTGAACTGGGACAAGGTTTCGGAGCGCTTTGCGAAGGTCCCGTGAGGGGGGACTTCGACTCATCGCGCTGACGGGGGATCGGCAGTCATTTGCTCAAGCCGGCCGTTGCCTCCTTCATTTGTCCCGGAGGTTACGGAATGGCATTGAATTTCGCATCATCCAAAGGTCCGAACCGAGAACCCGGAAGTCCTGAATCCAGGCCACAAACCGGAGAGAATGTTGCAGTGCGCGGACTGCCCCGAGGAGTCCTGGCGGCTGCAGCGTCCCGGAGCTTCGCAGCCTTGGCGAAGCAGGCCCGCTCCAAGTCTTCTTCCGAATCCCCGCCACCGGGTGACCCTCGTTGCATGTAGAAATCACCTGGCTCTTTGCGCAAATGGCGGATTCCGGATAGGGAAAGCTCCGGCGTTCTTTGATAAAGCTCCTTGATTCTCCCGGCGACTGCGTCCTCACGGATCAGCGGGCCATCGTCCTTGCCGGTGGGGTTTCGGCTCCACCACGATCCGCTCCTTTGATCCTGATCGACTCAAGGACATTCGACGGGTTCAGAGGCCGGATGGTACCGGGGACCTCCACCGCAGTCTTGATCGATCAGGATACTCGCTGTACAGACCGCTTTGCCAGGACCTTTTGGCATGGGGCTTGGATGAACTGGAAGACAGGCGGGAGGTTCGTGGTCCCAAGACAGATGGACTCGAGGCCCGGCATGCGTCCATCGGCGAGCGCGAGATCGGGGGCTCGATCTGGAACGAACCCTGTCGTGAAGATGGCCGTGGAAGCCCGCAAGGACTGAAGGGCCAACTGCGGGAGGCGTGGCGCGAAGGAGATCTTCGTGCGGATTGACTGAGACGTGGATGGACTTTCCCCGATGGAGGCAACCCTCCGGTGAGGCGGCTGGCCGCTTCGATCCTCATCAGGCCGCGATGCCTGCACGCCCGCGGGGGAGTGGAAGGACTTCATGGAACCCGAGGAGAGATGAGGAAAACCTTCCTTAAACTCCTCCCGGCACCGCGCATGTCCGGACCCTGGGGCTCAGGGTTTGGCAAGAGTCTTCTGGCGGATGGCATCAAAGCGTCCCCGCATGTCCTCGGCCGTGCCGATGGTGAGATGGATCCTGTAATCGTGTCGGAAGCCGGGAGTGATCGCGAGGGTCTGGATCGGCGCGAAGTAGGAACAGCCACCGCCTTGTGGTCCGGTTGGCCCCTTGTATCGATAGCAGGTGATGCGTCCGGTGCCGGGGAAATAGACTCCGAGCCCGCGGCCATCCGGCCCGACAAAGCCGGCCCATTCCTCGTCGGTCTTGCGGGATTCATTCGGCCAGCCGGGAGTGTCCTTTTTCAAGGCAGCACCGGTCCAGGGCTTGTCTCCGGTGTAATAGACGAGCTCCGG
>JAIXVN010000477.1 GCA_027483005.1 Verrucomicrobiaceae bacterium | reverse complement strand
TTGGAGGGTCAGTTACGGTAATGGATGCAATTTTATTTGGTGAGTTTACTTGAAGTCAGTTACGAATGGCACGGAATTAAGCCAATTTTCGCTCAATATCAGTAGGTTGCGTAAAACTCCGAGATGGAGCTGACTTGATCAAACCTCCGTCGGGGCAGCGAGATTCCAGAAGCGGGCAGTCCGGCAGGAAGGCTTGATTCCCCAAGGAATCCACGCACGGAATCCGCCTTAATCCCATGCCATTCGGGTCAGTTACGAAAATCCAGTGTTCGTGCTCACGGTCGTTGTCGAGTCGCTCGTCTGATGGAATCCCGATGGGGCTGGGAATCTTTACTTTCCCCGCCCAAGGTAGCCGGATACGAGCGACCCCGGGCTTTGGGGCGAAACGCCGAGGGCGCGAAGACATGGGAGTCCATGGTTCGACTTCAGATATCGAGGTTCGTTTGGTCAGGGGCCTGGCGGATTCACAATCAGTTCGCTTCCCCCCTTCCGTGGGATGGATTCCCACCATGGTGCGACCTCCTCGTTTCCAGTATCCCGGCGCGGTGGATCACGTCGTGGCGCGGGGAAGTGGTCGGGGAATGAAGATTGATTGATGAAGGTTGAATGTTTATTTTTTGGGATAGTGGATTCGATTTCATGATCTCTTTCATTCGGAGATCAACCAGCGTCAGTCATCCATCTTCAATGACTCTGGACCGTGAGGAATGCGGCAGGACCTTGCATGGGTCAGGTGTCGAATGCCTCAGGCAGGAGGCTGACGGATCGAGGGCGCTGGGAGCCTCGACGGGCAGTTCCTCTTGGATCAACGAGGTCATCAAGGCGGGCCGCAGGGTTCCGCAGAAGACTCGGAGCGGGACGCTCCGGAGACGGACTGGAGCAGGATGCTCCAGCTACGGGGAGTGCATGATGGCTGGAAGGCGGGTCAGGTGGCGGGCCTTTCCTTTTTTGTGAGGATCAGGGAGGCCACCACGCCACCGGCGAGGATCAGCAGGATGAGGCCGAGGACGGTGAAGTTGAACGAGTCGCCAAGCCAGGCCTTGAGCCATTTCGCGGCCAGCATCTTCACACCGACAAGCATCAGGACGAGTGCGAGCGCGGGCTTGAGGCAGTGGAACTTGTCGATCATTCCCGCGAGGGCGAAATACAGCGAACGCAGGCCGAGGATGGCGAAGACGTTGCTGGTGAAAACGAGGAAGGGATCGGCCGTGATCGCGAAGATCGCCGGAATTGAATCGACCGCGAAGATGAGGTCGGTGAGCTCGACGAGGATGAGCGCGAGCATCAGCGGGGTGATCAGCCACTTGCCTTTCGGAGCCGCATCGACCACGGGATCACTGATGGCGGTGAGTCCCGGTTCGGCGGCTTCATGGGAGGCCTCGGAACCGGCTTTCACGTGGAAATGCTGGCCGTGATACTCGCGGGTGACCGGGAGGAATTTCCGGATCCACTTCACGAGGCGGTTGTTTTCCGGATGTTCCTCCTTCTCCTTCATGACGAGCATTTTCAGGGCGGTCAGGATCAGGAAGCCACCGAAGAGATAGAGGACCCAATGGAAGTTCGTCACCAGGGCGGAGCCGATGCCGATCATCGCACCGCGCAGCGCGAGGGCTCCGAGGATGCCCCAGAACAACACCCGATGCTGGTAGCGCGGCGGCACGGCAAGCGAGCTGAAGATCATCGCGATGACGAAGATGTTATCAACGCTCAGGGACTTCTCGACGACGTAGCCGGTGAGATACTTGGTGGCGGCGAGCTTGCCATTGTTGATCATGCCATCGACGGCATCGACGGAGCTGCCGAGTCCCCACCAGTGGTGATCGTAGCCCTGGTACACGAGGCAGGAGAAGGACAGGCCAAGGGTGATCCACACCGCTGACCAGGCGAGGGATTCCTTGAAGCCGACGACGTGGGACTTGCGGTGGAACACGCCAAGGTCGAGCGCGAGCATGACCATGACAAACGAGAGGAAGATGAGCCACGGGGCAATCATGACCTCAAGTTGTGTCAGATCGTCCGCTCAGCCCAGTGGAAAGCCGGGTGGATTTCCCACCTAGGACTCATTCCAGTCGGACGCGTCGTGAAGATCGTGGCGAACCCTGCGTCTCTCGGAGCGATGTTCGATCTGCCGCCGTTGCTTCGGGCAGAGTCCCTCCTCGCGTTCGCGCCACGATGGAGCCTCGCCGGCCATGATGCAGCGCAGCGGGGCGGGTTCGTCGTGGAGACCCTGTTTGGGAGGAGGAGCGGCTCCGCGTTTGAGGAGTTTCCACGCGTAGGCCGGATCGGTGATGCCGCGGGCCTCGAGGGCGGCGGATTTTTTCAGGAGTTCCTGAAGTCGCGGTCCGGCCGGGTAGCCGACCGCGATCAGGTCGTGTTCGTCCGACAAGGGGATTTCCAAGGGATCACGCGGCCGGATAGCGGACGCGGAAGTTCCCGGCGGGGATCGAGTAATCGACGAGGTCGAGCAGCTTGGCATTGCGGACGCCGGCATGGGGAGCCACGCCTTCGCAACGCATGCCGAGCTTTTCCATCACGCGACCCGAAGCCGGGTTTTCAAGACGATGGCGGGCC
>JAIXVN010000075.1 GCA_027483005.1 Verrucomicrobiaceae bacterium | reverse complement strand
TTGGCAATCCTGAGGATCACTTTCCCGACACTTTTGCGGGAAAGTCCTGATCCCGACCCGGGAAACTGCCGTAAACGGCTGGAATGACGTCACTTGATCGTGGCGGCATTGTAGGGCCGACCCGCCTGATCCTTGGTTTCGGCGCGGGTTTTCGTGAAAACCTCGGTCGCCACCTGAGGGACCTTGTTCGTCCACTCGTGGCGGATGTAGGTGGCGATGTCCGCCAGGTTGGCGTCCGTCATCGAGGGATTCATGGCCAGCCCGGGCATGTCGGCCTGCGGGGTGTAGGTCTGTCCGGCGACGGTGATCGGTCCGGAGAGTCCGTGGAGGAGGATCCTGGCGAGGCGGTCGGGAGAGCCGGTGACATACTCGGAAGCGTCGAGCGGCGGTCCGAGGTTGGGCAGTCCGGCCCCGTCCGGACCGTGGCAGCCGAAGCAGGCGGCGACTCCGGAGTAGAGGGCCTTGCCGCGATTGAAGGAGGCGAGGTGATCTCCGGTCAGACCGACACCCGACACGGCGGCCGTCGATGCTCCGGCACCCTGATCGAGCCAGGCGATGAGTCCCTTGTCCTGAAGCTTGGCGCCGACGGCTTCCTTGAAGGCGGTCTCGTGCTTGTCGAGTCCGGAAAAGGCGGCGGCCTTGACGAAGGGCTTCGAGCCATCGTGCTGGATCAGCTCGGCGAGCTTGGTGAAGGCGGCGGGAGTGGCGATCGGACCGAGGGCGCGGGCGAGGTAGATCTTGAGTTCGTCGTTGGAGGGGGTGACCGAGAGGATGGCCCCGGAAACGGCTGGCAGGTCCTTTTCGTCGAGCTTGGTGGAGGCCCAGAGTCCGGAGCAAACGACCTTGGTGTCCCTGGCGGCAAGGGCGGAGTTGACGGCAGCAGGGCTGAGCTTGCCGAGTCCTTCCAGGGTCCAGAGCGCATTGATGGAGCCGACCGGGAATCCGGGAACGGCGACGAGTTTCTCAAGGAGGGGGACGACCGAGGCATCGCCACGATCGACCAGGACCCGATGGGCCATGTCGCGATGCCAGCCGTTCTTGTGGGCGAGCAGTTTGACAAGTTCCTCTCCGGTGGCATTGTCGAAGTCGAGCGGGGCTTCCAGTTTTCCGGAGGAGTAGCGGATGCGGTAGATGCGTCCATTGCCGTTGGCTGGCTTGTCCAGTCCGCGGCTGAGATACTGCGCGCGGAGGTAGGTGGTCATGAAGGTCTTGTCCTGGATGATGCCGTGATACATGTCCAGCAGCAGGACGGCGCCATCCGGGCTGTTGTAGAGGTTCACCGGGCGGAAGCGCTCGTCGGTGGAGGCGAGCCATTCGGTTCTTCCGAACGGATGGCTGCCGGTCAGCTTGCCGTTGGAATCATCGATCTGGATGACTTTCACGAGGTTGACGACGGATTCGCCGACCAGTCCGCGGCCCACCCAGTCGGGGGGGAAATTGGTTCCGCGATAAAGGGTCATGCCGGCGGAGGCCGTGGTGGTCTTCAGCTTGTGGGTGGCGGGGTCGAGGGTGTCGTCCGGATATCCGTTCTTCTTGGCAATGTAGGCGCGGTTGACTCCTGGGGTCACGCGTGCGGGCCAGGTGTTGTTGGGTCCCAGCTGCGTGTATTCCTGGGTCTTGAGATTCACCCCTGGATTTCCGGCGAGGAGGTTCGGCGCGACCTGATCGCCGAAGAGGAACGTGGAGTTGTTGTTGTGATAAAGACGGCCGAAGTCGTCGTGGGCGATGCCCCACTGGCCGCGGAAGGGGGTGGTTTCCATCACCCACTTGCCTGCGATCCGGCGCACGCGCTTGCCGGACTTGGCGTTGTAGAGCCAGTTGTCGAGGTTGCGGACGAGACCGTTCGACTTGTGTTCGACGTTTCCAGCCTCGACCCAGCCCTTCACGGCGATTTCCGGTTCGCCGACCGGTTTCAGACCATCGCGCTTCTGCCAGCGGAGTTCGGAATCATCGGTGTAGAGAATGCCATCCGGATAGACCGCCACGGCGCGGGGCAGGTGGAGCTTGTCGAGAAAGACGGTGCGCTTGTCGGCCTTGCCGTCGCGGTCCGTGTCTTCGAGCACCACGATGCGGCCCTGCGGGATGTTCTCGCCCTTGCCATCGATGTCAGGCATGTAGCCGAGCATTTCGCAGATCCAGAGTCGTCCGGAGGGATCGAAATCCAGGGCGACGGGCTTGTCCACCAGGGGTTCGGCTGCCACGGGCTCGATCACGAAGCCGGGCGAGAGCTTGAATGATTTGAGCGCATCCGCCACTGAAAGCACGGGAGACTGCGGGATCACGGACTCGGGAACGACCGGGTCCATGTTTCCATGTTCCTTCTTGTCGCCCTTCTGAGCGAGGGCTAGGCCGGGCAGGATCAGGGTGAGAAGAGCGATGCGGTTCATGGATTGCGTGGAGTCTTGTCCCGGATACGGAAAATCCAAGTCCCATGTTGCGGCTCTGCGCATGGAAGTTCAGACGGGGGCAGGTGCTTGAAATCGCACCCTCCGAAAGTCACGAAGGAGCATTTGGGAAACCCTGACAGGCAAGGATCTGGACCGAGGTCGGAGCTCTACTCGGCCGGGGCTTTCCAGGCCGGGAATTCCTTGAGGAGCTGCTGTTCGTATTTGGCGGCTCCGGCGCTGTCCCCCGTCTTGCCCAGCGCTTGGCCGAGTCGCCAGAGGGCTCTCGGCTTGAGGTCGCGATCATCGATGAAGCTCACGACATAAACGAAATCCCCGGCTGCGGCGCCTGCCTCACCTGCGCGCAGCTTCAACTCACCGGAAAGCATGCGGACGCCGCCTCCGATGCGGCCTTCAGGGCGGAGCGCGAGGGCTGCATCGACCGCCAGACGCGACTCGGCATCGCGCTTCAGGGCCATCAGCGCACGACCCTTGTCAAGCAGTGCATCGGCCTTCTGGGTGGGGTTGTCCTCGGTGGAAATCACGTTCTCGATGGTCTTGAGCGCCTCCTCCGGCTTGCCGCTTTCCACGAGTGCCTTCGAGAGGTAGCGCCAGACTTCCCGGGGCGTCTCGCGGGGTTCCTCCGGATTGGCCACGAGTTTCAGGAAGCGGGCGGCGATGGCATATCTTCCGGCGAAGTAGGCCTCGCGACCGGCCCATTGGAGGGACTGGTCGGGGAGGTCGTCCGAGTAATCTCCCGTCATGGCCAGATCGATTTCCTCGGAGAGCTTGTCGAGGTTCTTGGCGGTGAAATAGCCCAGAGCGAGAAGCAGTCCGGCGTGCTTCTTGTAGGTCTCCGGGTGAAGCTTGCGGGCCTTCTCGAGATAGGGCACCGAATCCGCGGCGACGTTGGTCTTCGCAAGTCCCCAGCCGATGAAGTAGTTCGCCTCGGCCTCGACCTTCACCGAGAGGTCCTTGCCGTTCTCAAGCAGTCCCCGATAGCGGGTGATCATGTCAGCGAGATTGCCTTCATCCCGCCGGATGCGGGCGGATTCCAGCCAGCTGATGGTGGTGAGTTCGGCAGAGGCTTTCAGGGGGATGAGTCGGTCAAAGTCCTCGATCGCCTTGGCGGGCTCGCCGGTGTCGCGATAGGCCTTGGCCCGTTTGGCGATGGCGGTGGGGATCTGCGGTTCCTTGGGGTAATCGGCGATGAACTTGGAAAAGGAGCGGATGGCCCCCTGGGGATCCCCGGCTTCGGAAAGGCACCAGCCGCGGTTGAAGAGCATGCCCGGGCGGGTGGACTCGCTGATCTGGGTGACGTCGATCTCGCTGTAGGCCGGGGCGGCCTTGTTGTAGGCCTTGCGGGTGAAAAGGCTCTCGGCCTTCATGAGCAGGGCGGTGTGGATCCGCGGGTCGTTGGCGTGGCTTTTCCGATAGATCTGCATGAAGGCATCGACCTGGTCCGGCAGGTGCTCGCCATCGATCTCATAGAAGCAGAGCAGCCGGTAATAGGCGGCCTGGTAGGCGAGGTCCTCCTGGGCGGGAATCAAGCGCTCGATCTGTCGGAACATGCGCAGCGCCTCCGAGGGCAGCTTGAGTTGGAAACTGGACCGACCGGCAAGCATCAGTCGTTCGGCCTTCTTGTCATCGCGCGGCGGCGTTGCCACGCCGGGGGGCAGCTCGGCCATGTCGGTGACATCGACCCCGCTCTTCCGGTAGGCATCGAGCACGCCGCGATAGTCCTTTTTCGAAAAGGAATTGGCCATCAGGGCGACCACGGCATCGGAGCGGAATTCCTCCATGCCGGGGGTGATGGCGATGAGTTTCAGATAGCGGTCGGCGAGGTCGTTCTGGCCGAGCTTGGTGGCCGTGAGGGCGGCCTTGAGCGCCGCCTCTCCGCGCAGGGCGGGGGAGGCCTGGGACTGGACGACGGTCTCGAAGAGTTCAAGCGCCTCGGCCAGCTTTCCGGTCTTCTGGAGCAGTTTGCCCAGGGCGACCTTGGATTGGGGGGCATAAAGGCTTCCTGCGGGGTGATCGATGACCTTGCGGAACAAATCGGCCGACTGCCGGTCCTGATTGAGCTGGCTGTAGGAGGTGGCGGCAAAGAAGTAACCGTTCACCAGGGATTCAGGAGTTCCGCCATTCTCGGCATACTTCAGGAACAATGGGGCGGCGAGGGCGTATTCGCGCTTTCCGAGATGTTCGTAGGCGAGGGTGTAGGCGGCGGCACTGACCCAGATGCCCTTGCCATAGCGGTTCAGCAGGGTGTGAAAGCAGCGTTTGGCATCATCGATCCGGCCGGTCTTGTAAAGGCCCTGGCCCAGATAAAGCCAGGCGGGCTCGGCGTTCGGGTGGTTTGGGAACTGTGCGAGATACTGGTTGAAGATCCCGGTGGCCAGCGTCAGCAACTGCAGTCGCTGGTCCGGATCATTGCTGGCATTTCCCTGATCGTAGAGGTTCTTGGCCCGCTGATACATGTCGTTGGCCGGATCGGCCTGAAGGGCGGGGTCCACCGGCTGGGCCTGGGGGATCTGGGCCTGGGCCACCACCGGCGACACGGCGAGGAGCAGCAATGCAAGCGAGCGTTTCATGAAAAAAGTGGAGGGCAGACGCGGTCGTTCAAGGCTTGGGCTTCGGGCGCTGGGTGGCGAAGGAGATGTTCCAGATTCCGGCCTTCTGGCAGACGTCGATGATTTCCACGATCGTCTGATAGGTGCACTCGGCATCGCCCCGCAGACGCACCGGCTGGTTCTTGTAGATCTTTGAAATGGTGGAGAGCCGTTCAACCAATTGCTCGCGGGTGACTTCCTTGCTTTCGATGACCACGGTGCCATCGACGCGGACATTGATGAGGATTTCCCCGCGCTGCTGACTGTGCTGGGCACCATCCTGCACCGTCGGCACCGAAATCTTCATGTCACGCTCCTCCTCGGCGAACTTGTAGCTCAGGATGAAGAACATCAGCAGGACCAGCATGATGTCGATCATCGCGGCGAGCTGCAGCGGCGCAGGTCCGAGTGGTTGTTGGGTGGTGAGCTTCATGGCGGTCAGATCCCGTGGAGGTCGCGCTGGTTCATGGTCAGCGGGGGCATCTGGGCCCCATCCGTCGGTCTCTGCGAAGTGCGCGTGACCCCGGCGCGGCCATGGGTGGCGAACATCTGGAGGCTGACGATGAAATGGGTGGCGGCACCTTCAAGTTCGCTGACGAGCCGCTGCGATTTCCCACGGAAGTAGGCATAAAGCATGAGCGCTGGCACGGCCACGGTCAGGCCCGCTCCAGTCGTGACGAGTGCCATCGAGATCCCCGAGGTGAGCTCCAACTGCTGGACGCCTTCCTTCCCGGCGGAAAGATCGAAGAACGACTTCGTCATCCCGATCACCGTGCCGAGGAGCCCGACGAGCGGGGCGATCGCACCGATGTCCGCCATGTAGGTCACGCGGCCGGTGAGCTGGGTCGCTTGCCGCGAGCCCTCGACCTGGGCGATTTCCCGGATCTCCTCCATGCCCGCCGATGGGTTCTGGAGGATGAAATCGACCGTGTGCTGGACGATCGAGGACATGCGCTGCGACTGGCGGCGGCAGTAGGAGGACAAGCCCTTCAGGTCCCCGGCACGGATCATCGCTTCCGAGTCCGACATGAACTTGTCGGTCACCACCGCACCGGAGCGCAGGGTGATGAAGAGGATGAAGGCGACCGCGACCATGATGATCGAGATCAGGAACAACACATACATCACCTTTCCACCGCCTGCGACGAGTTCGAGGATGTTGAGCTCCTTCGGCTGGGCAGCGGCGGTGGCTGTCTGCTGGGCGAAGGCGGAGAGCGCGGGCAGCAAGGCCAGCGCGGCGGTCAAAAGGCGACACTTCATGGAACTTCGGGGGATACTAGCGATCAAAACCTGCGACGCAAGTCCCGGGCCAAGGTCTGCCTGCCCGGTCCGATTCCTTGATCGTTCAATGATCTGAGGCCAGTTCGCAGCCCGTTGAACCGGCGGACTGCGGGAAGAACGCAACGCGCTGCGCGCTGTTCCAGTCGGATCAACATCCTTTTGCGTTTTTGAAAAGGCGGGCTCTGGATTGGGAAGAGATAGGCGCAGGGGGACGATCCCCGATCCTCTGCCAGGCCCCTGAATCCTGACCACAGGGGGGAACATCGAACATCCACTCCAGCCACTCTCTTTGAGGAAAAGCCCCCCTCAAGGGAGGGACTACAAGCCTTGAACATCGGGCGCTGGGCCCTTTATTTGATTGTCCGGTCGGGGTGGGATTGGAACTCTTCTGGTGTGACTGGACTTTCCAAATGGCTGATGCGGTGCGTGGTGGCGTGCTGGACGCTTGGCGTGGCGATGGGCCATGT
>JAIXVN010000277.1 GCA_027483005.1 Verrucomicrobiaceae bacterium | reverse complement strand
TTCGCGGCGGACATGAAGCATGACCGGGTTGGCGGCGGAGAGGATCTCTTTCCGGACCTGAAGGGCCCCCTCCGACTGCGGCACGGGCGGCATCAACTCCTTGCGAATCCTGTCCTGGACATTTCCAAAAAACTCCTCGTTCTGCCAATAGCCGTTCAAATAGATCGGCTTGTGGGCCGGAGGCGTGGTCCTCGAGAACAGTTCCGGCGTGAAGCCTTCCCCCTCCGCGAGATAACTTCGCGATTCCAAGGCCTGCCACTTCGCCAGAGTCCGGGCGATCTTGTGTTTCCAAGTGCGGGTGTCGCCCCCGAGGCATTCCTCCAGCGAAGCTTCCGCCGAGATGACGGAAAAGTGGTTCAAGCGATAGCTTCGACCGTAGTCATCCCGCTGGTAGCCGGTGCGGACATCAAGCCGCAGCGGTCGGCCGAGACGAAGCGCCAGCGCCCGCCCGGCGGCATAGCAGAACATCTGGTTGCCAAGGCCACCCTTCACAAGGGAGATGACCGGAGGACGGTCCGGATTTGATTTCTCGGAGGGATTCATGGTCAGGGATTGGGTCCGTCCAACCCGGCGCTGGAGTTGGAGCCGTCGTCGCTGGAGAACTCCCGGACCTTGTTCTCGATCCATTGGAACTCGGTGGCATGCTCGACACGGTAGCGCTCGTACTGGGTCCGGAGGTCCGTCAGACGCGCCTCGACGTTGCCGGCATCAAGTTGAAATCCGTAGTCCGCCTCCTTGGGATCACTGATCGGCCAGCCATTGATCCGGGCGAGCATCACATTTCCCAAGGTTTCCAGCCCGTGGGTGCCATCCGCCCAATAGTGCAGCTTGCCATCGCCAACCCCGAGCGGCGGGATGGTTTCGGAGTTCAGCGGATGGAAGTCGATGAAGTCCCAGACCACGACCGGCTTCGCCTTCGGATGGGCGGCATTCGCGGCGGCCACGGTCTCGACGATCGTCCGGCGCACGCCGGAAAAGGTTGGGTCCGGGTCCTGGGTCAGGAAGAACACCGAGAGGTAGGCGGAGTGGTTGGGCGGCAGCAGGATCTTCACCTCGATGCCTCTCGACAGACAGCGGTCGAGGATGTGCGCGAGTGCCTCTCGTTTTGCCTTGGAGATCTCCAGCTTTGATTTCCGCCCGCGGATCATGCGGACTGCATGGGGGATTGAATCGGTGTTGATGATGTCCCGGGCTGGACGCACCGACCGATTCCTCAGCCAGTGGCCAAGCTCCGTGTAGGGAGGCATGTCGGCCTCGGTGCGGGCGTGCTCGGCCTTCTGCTTGGAGATGATGGTTCTCACCGAGGCGAGGAAGGAAGAGATCCCGGTCACATAGCGTAACTCGCGCTCGATCACATCGCCCGCGGGGTTGAGCGGGGATTCGTAAAAGCCGGCACTGCGGGCGAGGTCGCTGGCCTCGGTCAGGTCGGTGAGATCGACCCCGAGATAGATGGTTTTCAGTCCGGGCTGATTCTGGAAAAGGTAGTCCACGAAGGCACTCTGCTCGTTGAGCGAGCCGCCGCTGAGACCGAGGTTCACGACGCGCTGGTCACCCCACTGTTTCAAGGCCGGATCGAGACCGAGCGCCACCCGCGACGAGCCGAGGAACGCGACGTCCCATGGCTTCGAGCGGGCCAGGCCGGCCTTGGCGGTTCGGAGATTCCGGTAAATCTGGCGGTATTTGGCGAACTTCGCGTCATCGCTCCACGGCGTCGGAGTGACCCAAAGCGGATTCACCCAGGTATTCACCAGGCTGAAGGTGGCCATCAGGAAGGCGAAGGCCCCGACCATTCCGAAAAAGAACCGTCGCGCGGACTTTTCATGGCAGGCGAGGCCCTGGCGGGTGGTGGGTGAGGGGCTGGCCACAGTTTTAGAACTGGAAGTAGATGAACTCGCTGACCTTGTCGAACTGGGCGAGCGTGATGATCAGCAGGATCAGGGTGAAGGCGAACCACAGGCCGGTGGGCCGCCATTGCCACCAGCGGCGGGGCCCGATGCGGTTGCCATCGAAGGTCCCGACATCCAGCGCGGGCGCGTATCGGCGCAGGAACTCCTGGGTGCTTGGCACGAACCAGGCGACCAGCAGCCACAGACAGGCCCGGAAGGAATGGCTGAACTTGGCGACGTAGGCGCTGTTGTCAGGCCAGCCATGGAAGCCATGGAAGCCGAACATCGCGCCAAGAATGTTCTTGGTCGCGGCCAAGGCTTTCGCGGTGGAGCCGTCGGCCCCGTGCTCGAACGAACCGGCCTTGAAGGGCACCCAGGCGATCAGCACTGCGAGGAAAGTCAGGCCGATGGCGAGCGGCTTCGGCAGCGGGGCAAGGTTGCGCTTTTTCCGGAAGGCGGCCCAGCCGTGGTTGATGCAGAGGTAGAGGCCGTGCAGGAAACCCCACAGCAGGAAGGCGAATCCCGCGCCGTGCCAGATGCCGCCGAGGATCATGGTGAGCATCAGGTTGACGTAACGGCGGGCCTTGCCCTTGCGGTTTCCGCCGAGCGGGATGTAGAGGTAGTCGCGCAGGAATCGTGACAGCGTCATGTGCCAGCGGCGCCAGAAATCCACCACCGAGACCGCCTTGTAGGGCGAGTGGAAATTGAGCGGGAAACGGATGCCGAAGAGGCGTGCCGAGCCGATCGCCATGTCCGAGTATCCGGAGAAATCGAAGTAAAGCTGGATCGCGAAGGTGGTCGCCGCCGCCCAGCCTTCGAGGATCGTCACCGGCCGATCCCCTTTGGCGGCGAGGGTGAAGATCGCGTTGGCAATGGTCGCGGCGTTGTCGGCGATCACGACCTTCTTGAACAGACCCAGCACCAGGGTGGTCAGACCGACCGACAGGTTGGTCCAGCGGTGATTCCTCCAGGTTTCCTTGGTGAACTGCGGCAGCATCTCCCGATGATGCACCAGCGGCCCTGCGATGAGGTGGGGGAAGAAGGTGACGAAGAGCAGGTAATCGGTGAAATGGTATTCCTCGGTCTCGCCGCGATAGGCGTCCACCAGGTAGGCGATCTGCAGGAAGGTGAAGAACGAGATCGCCAGCGGCAGAACGATTTCCGGGACCGCCACCGAGCTGCCGGTCGCCGCCTTGAAGAGGCCGACGAGGAAGCCCGCATACTTGTAGTAGCCGAGCAGCCCGAGGTTCGCCACCACTCCGACGGTGAGGATTTTCTTCCCGACCGGCGTCTGCTTGTGGCCTGAAATGCAGCGCCCGAAGAAGTAGTTCGCGACGCAGGAACCGATGATCAGCGACAGGTAAAGAGGCGACCAGGCTTTGGACGCGTCCGGATTCCACCAGCCGTAGAACACCAGGCTCATCACCACCAACCAGCCGAAGCCGGCCCTCAATCCGTGCCGGGCAATGAGCCAGAACCCGATCAGGGCCAGCGGCAGGAAGATCAGCAGGTAGGTGTAGGAGTTGAAAATCATCAGGACACGGATTGACCGCTGCGTTGCTATGGCATGAACCGGTCCGCACGGTCAACGGCCAACACCGGAAGGCCAGGCGGCCCGGATGTCTTCAGGCTGCTTGGGTTCAGCGCTTGGAAGCACCGGGTTTGACCCGATAGAAGCCGCCCGTGGTCACAACTGCATCCACGCGATCCTCGACGAGGGCCTTGAGGCACTCTTCCGGCGTGTTGATGATCGGCTCCTCGTGGACGTTGAAGGAGGTATTCACCAGCACCGGGATGCCGGTCCGGGCGTGGTAGGCCTTGAGGATATCGTAGTAGAGGGGATTGCTTTCCCGGCTGATCAACTGCGGCCGGGCCGTGCCATCGACATGGACCACGGCGGGAATCCGGGCCTTCCACTCCTCGCGCACCTGGCAGGTGATCGTCATGAAGCGCGCCGAGTCCCGGCTTTGCGGCGGCAAATGCAGGACCTCGTCCGCGTGTTCCTCCAGAAGGACCGGGGCGAACGGCATGAACTCGCTGCGCTCCATCCGGGCGTTGAGCGAGTCATTGATCCCGGCCTCGACCGGCGCGGCGATGATGCTCCGTGTTCCCAGCGCCCGCGGGCCGAATTCCATCCGGCCCGTGAAAATTCCAACCGCGTCGCCCGCCACGATCGCGTCCACACAGGTCTCGATGTGGTTCGCCGTGACGCCTTCCAGCTCCGGCCGGGACCCGAACACCTCATCCACCCGGCCGGTGTAGTCCCTGCCGAGACAAAGATCCGTCAGCACCCGCCGCTCCGAGAGCCATTTGGAAAGCCCGTCCCGCTCCAGGAGAAACTGCAGCACGCCTCCCACCGCGATCCCCTGATCGCTCATCGGCGGACACACGAAGACGGAGTCGAAAAGCCCTGAGTCGGCCAGCACCTGGTTGAGCCGGACGTTGGCGAACAAGCCCCCGGACACCCCCAGCCGTCGGCTTGGATGGCGCTTGGTGATCACCTGCATCGCCTCCAACACGACCTCCTCGACCAGTTTCTGCACCGTGCAGGCCATGTCCTCGGCCGACATTTCCCCGGCCAGGGCGTGGATCATGTCGGACATCTCCTGATTGCTGGCAAAGCGGGTCGAGATCTCCCCGGACTCCTCCACCTTGAACTGCTCCCTGAGCCGCGCATAGCCGGTCGGGTTTCCACGGGCGGCCAGGCCGGTCAGCTTGCCCTCATGGCGGTTGATCTTGTAGCCCAGAGCCAGCGTGGCGAATCCATAGGCCAGCGCGAGACTGGACACCGGGTGATCCTTGAAAAGCATCTCCTCGCCGCCGATCAGCGTGTCGATCCGGCCATCGTGGAAATGACGCATCGAGTAGTAGCCGGTTTCCGATCCACCATCCGCGCTGTAAAGAAGCGCATCGTCCCAATCCGGGCTGTGGAAAAGCGTCGGCAGCACGTGGGCATAGTGGTGATCGTAGAAGAACACCGGCGTCTTCTCTTCCAGTCCGTGATCCTTCAGAAACTCCTCCGAGCGGAAAATCTCGCCGACATCCGCCTTGCTGCCGACCCGCGCCTCCTTGGCCATCGGCACCGTGCGGTTGCCCCCGGCGAAGGTCTCGATCCCGCGTCGGATCCGGTGCGCCAGCGGAAAGCCATCGTGCTTGAAATAGCGGATCGGAAAGTGCGACCGGCTCAGCGCCACCGCCGCCAGATCGCGCGGCTGGATGCCCCCGATCGAGAGCACCTCGCGGATCGACTCCACCGGCACCCGGCCCCCGTCGGATTTCACCCGGGTCAGACGCTCCAGCGGCACAGCGGCGATCAGATCGTATCCCTTGTAAAGGCAGGCGGACGCATCGTGGCCACTGGCGGAAATCCCGAGAATGTAACTCATGACGGAAAGGAAGGCGGTTTCCCGCATCGCCCCGGGTGCCTCTGGCAAGCCCTTGTTTCAACCATGCAGGGAGCAACCTATTTCGTGCTACCTGCTCGTGAGTCAAGCACCGCGTAGTCGGCGGCCCAAAAATCGGACCCGCCGGACAGCTCCATGCCAGGGGCTGAATCCGGAAATCCCGTCCCGCCATTGACCCCGCCCCACGATCCGGGTTCCAGTCGGGCCAGCCCCGTCATGAACCCGCCCCGCATCGCCCTTCTTGGCAAATCCCGCAGCATCCTCAGCTGGTATGAGGACGCCCTCGAGGGATTCCGGCTCCAGGGCTGCGAGGTGGCCGCCATTTCCTATCAGGCGGAGTCGCCGTCGGAACGCCTGTCCCAGAAGCGCGGCGAGGGAAAGGAGCTCCACAATCCGGAAATCGTCCGGCGCAGCGCCTCCCAGTTGGCCGCATTTTCCCCGGACCTCGTCCTCGTGCTCAACAAGGCCGGCCTGCCCGCCCCGGTGGCCGAGGCCTGGAAGCAGTCCATCCGCCCCTCGGTGCCGATGGTCGGCTGGCTGTGCGACTGCTTCAACGAGGTGCCGCGCGACCAGGTTCCCGTCTTCGAGTCGGTCTATTACTTCGACAGCCACTGCCTCGGCGCGCTGCGGGACTTTCACGCCGCCCATCACCTCGACTCCCCCACCCTGCGCTTCCTGCCGCTGGCGGTGAATCCAGCCCGCTACCCTTATCTTCCATCCGAGCCGCCGCAGCCGCGACTGGTCTTCGCCGGAAAATGCAGCCCGCACCGGCACCTCAAGTTCGCGGAGATCCGCGCCGCCGGGCTGCCCCTTGATCTCTACGGTCCCGGCTCCGGACACCTGCTGCGCTTCTGGAGAAACCGCCGGCTTTCCCCCGCCACCCTCGCCGCGCTCTACCGCTCCCACCTCGCCGTCCTCAATCTGCCCCAACCCGGCAACACCGAGAACGGCCTGAACCTCCGCGCCTTTGAAATCCCCGCCGCCGGGGGCATCGGCACCTACCCGGACGTCGCCGACCTGCCGCTTTCCTTCGAGCCGGGAAAGGAAATCCTCGTTTATCGGGACGCCCACGATCTGGCCGGACAGTTCGCCGCCCTGCGCGACGATCCCGACCGGGCCCGCGCCATGGTCGAGGCCGGGCTGGCCCGTGTCCGCCGCGATCACACCTTCGCCGCCCGCGCCCGCAGCGTGCTGGAAGACGCCTTCGGAACTGGAAACTTTTCCTCCGCCAAGGACTAAGGCTTTGCAGGCGGCTCCGCCGCGATCACGCGCCGGATGCCCTCGCGCTCATCCTTCAGCAGGCCCTGCGCATCCTTGAACAAGCGCTCGACCTCGGCCAGGTAGGCGTCCGGCTGGTTGACGTCCACTTTCAAGGCCAGGCTCTTGTCCTGTTCTCCCGTTCCGAGGATCAGCGAGGCATAGCGGTCACCGGTCGCCGGAGTGAAATGGATCGGATCCAACCAATACTTCATCGGCCGCGGCTGGTCGCGGGGCGGATAGGGCTCGCTGGTGACCGGCGAGGGAATGTTCAGATCCCACAGCACGCAGGAGACCTGCGGATGGGCGGCGTTGACGTCCGCCACCAACTTCGCCATCGCCCGTCGCTCCGCGAGGAACCAGGGATCGGGCGACTGCTTTTCCTCCATCACCTGGGTCACGGACAGGTGGTTCGGCGGGATGACCAGGATCGGCTGCACCCCTTTCGCCACGCAGTGCTCCAGCATCGCCCGGATCGTCTCGATCTTGTCCGCCTGGATGCCCAGATCGCGCTTCTGGAGGCCCACCATCACTCCCACCCATTTCAGGTAAAAGTTCTCCATGGTCTCGAAGAAATTCAGCCGCGCCGCCTCGCGATGCTGCAAGCCGGTCTGCCCATACGCGGGCTTGCCCTTGGTGGCCGCCAGTTTCAGCGCTGCCACCGAGGCATCCACCGCCATCTGGCTGAAGACGTAGCGCAGCGAGCGCTCGACCGGGTCTCCTTTGGAAAGCGGGGAAAACTCGAAGTCATTCTCGATCTGGATCTTTCCCGGCCGCGTGAGGTCCCCGGGATCGACCATCAGGATCGCCAGCTTCGGCGATTGGCGGGTCAGCGCGTGATCCAGCATCGCCCGCGTTTCATAGAGGTCGCCACCATTCATCCCGAGGTTGACGGTCGGCCTGCCGCTGAAGGCTGGGCCATCCGGATTCATGCCGGTGCCCGGACGCGAACTGCCGATCACCAGGATCTCCCAGGGCCCGCGGATCGCGAGTCCGGCCTTGCAGGTCCGGATCTCGGCGTCCACATCGCGATAGGGATCGAGCGCCTTGATCTCCGTTTTTTCCGGCAGCACGCGCCAGGGATTGACCAGGGCGTTGAGCGCTGCGGTCAAGGCCAGGCCGGCGACCACGAGGCCGAAGAAGCAGCGGAGATGTCGTTGTGCCGGATTTGCCACGGCGGAAAACTGCCAATCGTGGCGACGCTTTCCAAGCGCCAAGCCGAGGTTTCAGCGATTTGGCCGTGCGCATGGAAAGCGCGGCCACAGTCACCTCGACTCCGCGATCGCAAGCACATCTGCGAAGGGAAGATCCGCAAACAGCGCGAAGGCATCATGCTTCGTCAGCCGGGCCCGCGTGGCGGCGGGGCTGGCCATGCCACAGAGGAAACGGGCGAGCTGGCGTGGTGAATTCAGCGCGGCGTGCCTTTCGTCGGCCAGGGCCCGCACGGCGGCGAGCTCGTCGTTCTTCACGCGACGCGGCTTCGGGCGCTTGATGGACTTGGCGGGAACTCCGCGGCAGCGATCACAATGCCCGCAGGGCTGATCGAGCTTTTCGCCGAAATGTTTCGTGAGGTAGCCGGTGAGGCAACCTCGATACGCGGAAAGCCCGAGAACCTGGCGGAGTCGGTCGAGGTCGGCCAGCTCGCGGGCCTGGAATTTCTCCACCAGTGAGGCGGTGAGCGCGGCCAGATCACCCGGGTCCTTTTTCATCCGGTATCCATGACGCACGCCGGACACGGAAAGCGTGATGTCGCCCGCGGTTTGCAGGCCGTTGAGGGCGGAGACGATCTTGTCGCGGGAGACACCGAGGTTCTTCGCGAGTTCGGTCGGATAAAGGTAGAGCCACCAGCGTTTCATTTCCCCGGAGTCGAGGATCTGCTTGAGGAACTTCCGCTCGGCGGGGGCGCGACCGGCGAGGAGTTTATCCTGCGTGGTCAGGAGCTTGCTACGATACGTGGCGTAGAAGGTTCCCGTGACCTCAAGGATCCCGGCGATTTCAAGATAAGTCATCACGGTGGACACCACGCCTGGGCGGATGTCGCAGATGGTGGAAAGGTCGTAGGGCGAAACATCAAACACATCCCCGAGGCGCAGCAAGCGGTCGATGAGATTGCCCAGGGCGCGCGGCGTGGGGGTGTCGGAGTAGATGAAGTTTTCGAGAACGGTGAGGTCATCGCCGCAGGCCAGCATTTCGCAGATCGCGGGTTGGCCATCGCGACCGGCGCGACCGATCTCCTGGGTATGGTTTTCCAGGCTCTTCGGAAGGTTGTAGTGGAAAACGGCGCGGATGTCCGCCTTGTCGATGCCCATGCCGAAGGCGATGGTGGCGACGATGATGCGGGTGGTCCCGGCCATGAACGAACTCTGCGCATCGGCCCGGAATTCGGCGGGAAGTCCGGCGTGATAGGCGCGGGAAGAGAGCCCGTTTTTCGCGAGGAAGGTCGAGACCTCCTCGGCGGTTTCCTGGCGCGTGACATAGACGACGGCGGGTCCATCGACGGCCAACAACTTATCTAACAGCAGCGCTTTCCGCTCCTCGATTTTGCAGGGCGTGACGCGCAGATCGAGGTTCGGTCGGTGGAAGCTGAGCTGCACATGATCGGCCACCGCGATGCGGAAGGCCTTGCGGATGTCGCGCGCGACCTTCGGCGTGGCGGTGGCGGTGAGGGCCAGCACGCGCGGAACTTTCAGGCGTCGGCAGATCGTTGCGAGCTTCAGGTAATCCGGGCGGAAGTTGTGGCCCCATTCGGAAATGCAGTGGGCCTCATCGATGGCGGCGAGCTGGATCGGCAGGCGCTTCATCCGCTGGCGGAA
>JAIXVN010000016.1 GCA_027483005.1 Verrucomicrobiaceae bacterium | reverse complement strand
GCGCGCAGCTTCTGATAGAGTTCGGTCTCCTGCTTGGGGTTGAGCTTGGTCTCGGTGGCGAGGGTCTTGGCTTCCTTTTTGACGGCATTGTCCTTGGCCTTCGCGGCACTGAGTTCCGCGTCCCAGTAGCTTTCCATCAGGACGTTGGCGACGTTGCCCTTGAACTCCGGCAGTTTCGCGGGGGCGGCCATGGCATCGCGGAAATTCTGATGGGTGGCCTTGTAGCGCTGCTCCTCAGGGCCGTAGAGGCTGGTCGGTCCGCCGACTCCCAGAACGCCGATTGCGAATGGCAGCTTCGGCGCGTTGAGGTCGCGGCGGACATCACGGATGAAATGGGCGAGCGTGGTACTGTAAGCATCGTAGCCGCCGGGTTTGTCGCGTTCCGGATAGGTGTCGCCGTCCACCATGTCGTTCCAGCCCTGCACCCAGGCGAAGCCCGAAAGCTCGAAGCCCTGCGCGGCCTCGTAGTCCGGAACCACCCGCTTGAGGTCGCCGAGCACCGCTTTCACGTGGTCGATCATCAGGCGGTAGGAGACACCGGTGGCCTTTTCCTTTTCCGCCTTCATCACCGCGGCGTCCTTGCCCTGTTTCTGGAAAGCCGCGAGCTGTCGTTCGCTGAACACATAGGGACCGGCGGAGGGCGGGCGGAAATCCGTGTTGAGGCTCTTGCCTCCCCAGGCGGTCTTGATCAGCAGGATGGGGGAGCCGCTGAGCTTTTCGGTGTAAAGGCCGAAGGTAAACTCCGGTCCGATCTTCTCCGCCGAGGCCCCGAAGCCTGCCGTGAGCCGACCGGATTTCTCCTCGCGGTCATCCTTGCCGCAGCCGAGTGCGGAGATCCACACCTGCTCGCAGACCTTGGGCTTGCCGTCCTTGTCGGTCATCTCCGCCAGCATCGGGGCCGTGGCGGGATCCATGCCGATGTGCTCGAAGGTGCTGATCTTCGCGTGCCCCTGCATGTTCGACTGCCCGGCAAGGATGTAGATGTGGAGCGGCTTTTTCCCGGCTGCGTGGAGAGGGACCAACAGCGATCCCAAGGCGAGAAGAATGGAGAGGAAGGGTTTCATGGTTCGAAGGTTTCGGAAGGATGAGATTGAAAGCAGTTCCAGTGAATGACGGTTGTCACTCTTCGCTTCCTATCATCGAACTCAACTTCAGCAGTCGCGTTGCCGACAAGTTGAAACGGGATCATTCGATGGGGCCCTGGGGAGGGTGGCTGGCCCGGGTTTGATGGCACGGTGATGGAGACGGTTTTCGGGATGCCTGAATTCCATCCCCCGAAACCGCCCGAATCCTTGGAACATCGGGGATTCTGCCGAGACCGGAGTATCTCCCCACCTGGACTGGCGCGATTCCGGCTTGCCCCGGTGGGGGGGCTCCGATACCGGGAGGCCCGCAGCGCAACCTGCACCGTCCCATGCCAATCACCCGCGCCCTCCTTTCCGTTTCCGACAAGACCGGACTCGCCGAATTCGCCACGGAACTCAACGCCCTCGGCGTGCAGCTGCTTTCGACCGGTGGCACCGCCAAGGCCCTCCGCGAGGCCGGGCTGCCGGTGACGGATGTTTCCGACTACACCGGCGCTCCCGAGCTTTTCGAAGGCCGGGTGAAAACGCTGCACCCCAAGGTCCACGGCGGCCTGCTCCACAAGCGCGACGACGCCGAGCACCTCGCCCAGGCGAAGGAGCACGACATTCCGCCGATCGATCTCGTAGTCGTGAATCTCTATCCCTTCGAGGAAACCGTCGCGAAGCCGAACGTCACCCTCGACGACGCCATCGAGAACATCGACATCGGCGGCCCATCGATGCTCCGCAGCGCGGCGAAGAACTATTCCAGCGTCACCGTCGTGGCGGATCCCGCCGACTACCGCCGCGTGATCGAGGAGATGAAGGAAAACCACGGCGACACCACCCGCGGACTGCGCGAGGAGCTGGCCGTGAAGGTTTTCCTCCGCACCTCGCAGTATGACTCGGCGATCACCAATTTCCTCGGCCAGTGCAAGGACAGCAGCCGTCGCTCCTTCACCGTCAGCCTCCCGCTCGAACAGGAGCTGCGCTACGGCGACAACCCGCACCAGAAGTGCGCGCTGTATGGCAATTTCAAGAACTGCTTCAGCCAGATCCAGGGCAAGGAGCTCAGCTACACCAACATCCTCGACATCGAGGCGGCGGCCGACATCATCCTCGATTTCGTCCGTCCCACGGTGGCGATCCTCAAGCACACCAACCCCTGCGGCGTCGGTCAGGACGATGAGGACCTCCGCATCGCGTGGCAGAAGGCCTTTGAAACCGATCGCCAGGCTCCGTTCGGCGGCGTGATCGTTTGCAACCGTCCGCTCACCGAAGGTCTCGCCCGGATCATTTCTGAAATCTTCACCGACGTGATCATCGCGCCGGAGTTCGAGCCCGAGGCCCGTGCCGTGCTTCAGAAGAAGAAGAACCTGCGTCTGATGAAGATCAACGACGCCTACCTCGCGGAAAAGAAATCCCCGGTGATCCGTTCCTGCCCGGGTGGCCTCATGGTCATGGATCGCGACCACACCGCACTCGGCCTCGACAATCTCGAAAGCAAGGTCGTGACGAAGCGTCCGCCCACCGAAGAGGAAATGCGCGCAATGCGCTTTGGCTGGCGGGTGGTGAAGCACGTGAAGTCGAACGCCATCGTTTACGCCAAGTCCGACCGCACCCTCGGCATCGGGGCCGGCCAGATGAGCCGCGTCGATTCCTCGCGCATCGCCGTGTGGAAAGCCCAGGAAGCCGGACTCGACCTCAAGGGCTCGATCATTGCCTCCGACGCCATGTTTCCCTTCGCCGACGGTCTCAAGGCCGCCATTGACTCCGGAGCCACCGCCTGCATCCAGCCGGGTGGTTCGATCCGCGATGAGGAAGTCATCGCCGCGGCCGATGAAGCCGGCATGGCGATGATCTTCACCGGGCACAGGCACTTCAGGCATTGATCGTGGCGGCGCTTTCCAAGCGCCAGGCCCACTCTGTCAGGCATGGCGGATGGAATCCGCCGCCACGGGTCTAACGAAAGCTGACCTTGATGCCCTTCTTCAGCATCGTGGCGGCGAAGGCTTTCTCCAGGCCTTCGTAGCCGCTGTTTTCCAACAGGATCTTCCGGGCTTCCTCCGCCGATTGGCCGGATTGGAGGGCCTTGAGGTAGCTTTTGAATTTCTGCCCATCGCCTTTTCCATCGAGAAGCAGGAAGTGGTGCACCAGCATCAGGGCCTGGCCGTAGTTCTGGCTCGGGTTGCGGTAGAAGGTGTCCTGCGACCAGATCATCAACTCGGACAGGCGGGGCATGGTGAATTCCTTTCCGAGGGCCCGACCGCCGTTGGAGCCCTTTTCGCCGTGGGCGGTCGCGAATTCGAGGGTTGAAACCGGCAGCCGAGCGAATGAGATCCGACCGTCGCGATAGGCCATGCAACCGAGATACTCTGCGAAGCCTTCGGTCATCCACGTGTCCGCATGGAAGCCCAGATCCGCCCAGAGCAGGTGGGTGATTTCATGGAACAGGACGTGAAAATCGCTCAGCGGATCGAAGACGTAACCGGTGCTCATCCTTTTCAGGCCGATCGATTCCAGCGTCACGACCAGTTCGTCGGCACGCCCGAGGTAGGCTCCAATGGTGCCGGGAGGAGCGCCGGATTGGCGGTAGCTTTCCATGGTCGCGAACAGCCTGACCTTCAGTTTCGGCGCTCCGGGCGATCGGGTGCGGCGGTTGTTGAGAGGGAGGTCGTGGTGCGCCTGAAAGCAGGCTTCGAGGAGCGTGGCGACCTTGGTCAGATGGTTTGGCTGGATAGCTGCGTCCGACTGGATTCGGAAATGCAGGGTTTCGTAGAGAAAGCGCGAGGCAGCGGGGAACTCTTCGATGAGTTTGGTGGCGGCGGGCGCGCGAACACCGGATGTCTCGGGCCAGGGAGCACTGAAGTTCGCGGTCGCAGGATCGTAGCCATCGAGCGGAATGCGCGGGCCTCTGGGGCCGCCACGTGGGGGTGGACGCCCGTCCTTTTCGTCAGGTGACCAAGGACGCTGGCCCTCAGCTTTGGAAAGGCAAAGCGACAAGGCTAGCAGGGCTGGAAGCAGTTCGTTGGAACGCTTGAAGGGCATTGAGAGGAGGGGAGTCTAACCATTCGGAGGTTGAAGTCGATCCGCCATTTCCTCTCGCCTGCGAGAACGGTGACGCTAACGTCACGCCGTGCGCGATCATGCCCTTGCCCTGCTGAAGGAACTCACGGAAGCCCACTCGGTCCCCGGTCACGAGGACGAGGTGCGGGCGATCTTTGTCGATGAGTTGGAGTCGATTGGTGAACTCTCCACCGACCGCAATGGCTCGGTCTTTTGCGAAACCGGCGAAGGCCCGCGGGTGATGATCGCCGGGCACATGGATGAGGTCGGCTTTCTGGTGCAGAACATCACGCCGGATGGCTTCATCCAGTTCGTCACGGTCGGCGGCTGGTGGGAGCATTCCCTTCTTTCCCAAAGGGTCGAGGTCAGGACCCGCAGCGGCGAAAAGTTCATCGGCGTGATCTGCTCGAAGCCTCCGCATTTCCTGCCCGAGGCGCAGCGTCGCCAGGTGATGTCGCTCGATCAGATGTTCATTGATGTCGGGGCGACTTCCCGCAAGCAGGCGGAGGAGGAATACGGCATTGCGCTCGGCGATCCGATCTGTCCGTGGTCGCCCTTCACGCCGATGGCCCATGAGGATTGGTACATGGCGAAGGCCTTCGACAACCGCGTCGGCATGGCCGGTGTGATCCAGGCCGGGCGCATCCTCGGGCAGTCGATCCACCCGAACCGGCTGATTCTAACAGGCACGGTGCAGGAGGAGGTCGGCCTGCGTGGGGCGAAGACGGCGGCGGTGCAAACGAAGCCGGACGTCGCGATCGTGCTCGAGGGGCCGCCAGCCGATGATACCCCGGGTTTCAACAAGTCCGAGTCCCAGGGCCGACTCGGCGGCGGCGTGCAGATCCGCCTGTTCGATCCCACCGCCATCACCAACCCTCGTCTTGCCCAACTGGCGATCCAGACGGCGCGCGAGGAAGGCATTCCGCATCAAATCACGGTCCGCCGCAGTGGGGGAACCGATGCAGGCTCTTTCCACCAGGCCAACGGCGGCACACCCAGCATCGTGCTCGGCGTGCCGGCCCGTTACATCCATTCCCACAACAGCGTGATCGATCTCAACGATTACCTGCACATGGTTTCGCTGACGGTGGCGCTGGCACGACGTCTCGATGAGGAAACGGTGGAGGAACTCACGAGGTTCCTCTGACTTCATCGGCCGACTTGCTGATCTTCACGCTCCCATCTACAGACATTCCCATGCGTCAGACCATTCGCGACATTTTCAAGGCAACCGGACCGGTCGATCAAATTCAAGCAGCCGGCTGGGTCCGCACCCGGCGCGACTCGAAGGCCTTTTCCTTCCTCGAACTCAACGACGGCTCCTGCCTCGGAAATCTTCAGATCATCGCTGACGTCGGCATTCCCGGCTCCGAGGACCTCGGGAAAATGAGCACCGGTGCCTCGGTGTCGGTGGTCGGAAAACTCGTCCCGTCCCAGGGCGGCGGGCAGGCCTGGGAGCTGCAGGCGACCTCGATCCGCCTCATCGGCGCGGCTCCCGAGGATTTTCCGCTTCAGAAAAAAGGCCACACTCCCGAGTTCCTCCGCAGCATCGGGCACCTGCGTCCGCGCACCAATCTCTACGGCGCGATGTTCCGCGTGCGCAGCCGGATGAGCTTCGCGATCCACCGCTTTTTCCAGGAACGCGGCTTCCACTACATCCACACGCCGATCATCACCGCCAGCGACTGCGAAGGGGCGGGGGAAATGTTTCGAGTCACGACGCTTGACCCTACCCAGCCGACCAAGAAGTCCTTCGACGACGACTTCTTCGGCAAGGCCGCGCATCTCACCGTTTCCGGCCAGCTTGAAGGCGAGACCTTCGCCTGCGCCCTCGGCAACATCTACACCTTCGGCCCCACCTTTCGCGCCGAGAATTCCAACACCTCACGCCACGCGGCGGAGTTCTGGATGATCGAGCCGGAAATGGCCTTTTGCGATCTCCAGGGCGACATGGATCTCGCCGAGGAGATGTTGAAATACCTCGTCCGCGACGCGCTCGACGGTCAGGACGGCGACCTCTCGATCTTCGAAAAGTTCGTCGACAAGGGCCTGCGGCAGAAGCTGGAGTTTGTGGCCGAGAAGGGCTTCGAGCGGCTTTCCTACACCGAGGCCATCGCGATCCTGAAGGGCTCCGGAAAGACCTTCGACTACCCGGTCGAATACGGCCTCAACCTCCAGAGCGAGCACGAGCGCTGGCTCACCGAGGAGCATTTCAAGCGCCCGGTCACCGTCTTCAACTACCCGAAGGAGATCAAACCCTTCTACATGCGGCTCAACGACGATGAGAAGACCGTCACCGCCATGGACGTCCTCGTTCCCGGCATCGGCGAGATCATCGGAGGCAGCCAGCGTGAAGAGCGGCTCGATGTGTTGTTAGGCAACATGGCCCATCACGGACTTTCGCAGGAAGACTACGGTTGGTACGCCGACCTTCGTAAATACGGCACCGTCCCGCACGCCGGCTTCGGCATGGGCTTCGAGAGGTTGCTGATGTTCGTCACCGGCATGGGGAACATCCGCGATGTGATCCCCTTCGCAAGGACGCCGGGGCATTGTGAGTTTTGAGGAAGAGGGTTTAACCACAAAGGTCGCAAAGAACACAAAGTTCAAAGATAGAAGTTTCTTTCTTTGTGGTCT
>JAIXVN010000552.1 GCA_027483005.1 Verrucomicrobiaceae bacterium | reverse complement strand
GTCGGAGAAATGCGCGACCTCGAGACCATCCAGCTAGCCCTCACTGCTGCCGAAACAGGCCACCTTGTCCTCGGAACCCTGCACACCGGAAACGCCCCGCGCACACTCGATCGTGTTCTCGACGTTTTCCCCACCGACCAGCGTGGCCAGATCCGCATCATGGTTTCCGAGTCCCTCCGTGGCATCCTTTCCCAGCAGCTCGTTCCGCGGGCAGATGGAACCGGACGTGTCATGGCCATGGAGCTCCTCGTCAACTCGCCCGCCGTGGCGAACTGCATCCGCGAGGGCAAGACCTTCATGCTGCCCGGCGTGATGCAGACCGGCAAGAACGTCGGCATGGTGACCATGGACGAATCCCTGCGCAAACTCTACATCCAGGGACTCATCACCCAGCAAGAGGCCATGTATCGCTCTGAGGACAAGAACCAGATGCGTGACTTCTTCAAGTCCTGAGTCCCCTTCCCCTCCCCACCTTTTCTTTTCTCCGAAAACTCCTTCTTTTCATGGCCCAGATCGACGCGCTCTTCACTTACCTCGTCCAAAACCGGGGCTCCGACCTTCACCTTTCCGAAGGCCAACCTCCAAAGGTCCGGGTCCACGGCTCCATCGTTCCGATTCCCGACCAACCTGTCCTCGAAGGTGAATCCTTCCGCAATCTGCTGGCGGAAATCTGCGATCCGAAGGCGTTTCAGAAATACCTCGAATCCGGCGACCTCGACTTCGCCTACGCGATGGATGAAGAGTCACGCTTCCGTTGCAACTACCTCAAGCAGAGCAATGGCCTTGGAGCGGTCTTCCGCTTGATCCCAACGGAAATCGCCTCGCTGGAAGCCCTCGGCGTGCCACCCCAGGTGAAGGAGTTCGGCCACATGCGCTCCGGTCTGGTCCTGGTCACCGGCCCCACCGGTTCCGGCAAATCCACCACCCTCGCGGCGCTGCTCGACTACATCAACATCAACTTCAACCGACATATCATCACGGTTGAGGAGCCGATCGAGTTCGTTCACCGCAACAAGCGCTCGATCATCACCCAGCGCGAGGTGCCGATCCAGACCCCCTCGTTCGCAGACGGCCTCCGCGCCGCGCTCCGTGAGGACTCCGACATCGTGCTCGTTGGAGAAATGCGAGATCTGGAAACCATCTCCCTTGCCCTCACCGCAGCGGAAACCGGACTCCTGGTCTTTGGCACCCTGCACACCAACAACGCACGCAAGACCGTTGACCGTATCGTGGACGTCTTTCCGGCCGACCAGCAGTCGCAGGTCCGCACCATGCTCGCCGCCTCCCTTCGCGGGGTGGTGGCCCAGCTTCTTTGCAAGCGGGTGGACAAGCCCGGCCGAACCGCCGTTCACGAGATCATGTTCGCCACCCCCGCCGTGGCCGCCATCATCCGCGAAGGTGCTACACAGAAGCTCTTTGACGTCATCACCGGCGGCAAGGCCGAAGGCATGCAGTTCATGGACGAGTCCATCTGGAGCAAGCTGCGGGAGGGAATGATCTCTCCTCAGGAAGCCTACATGAAGGCCATCGACAAGACCCGCTTCAAGAAGTTCCTGCCTGCTGAACTGGCTCATCTCGGAGATGCCTCCGGCGAGAGCCCCCTTGAGCATTGAGTTGCATCAGCCTCGCGCGGCCTGTCCCACTGGCCGACGTGGACCATGCCCCGGCATTCCAGGGAAGATGAGAACGAGCCGGATCACCTCGGTCGGCCCCTCACTTCCCCGTCAGCGCCGCATCCTTCAACACCTCGGAAATCCTCGGCTCAAACTCCGCCGAGGACATCAGACTTGGTGCCAAGGCGGCACAGGACTCGAAAAGCGAAGCAAACGAGGGTACTTGGCCGCCTTGGCCGCCCTCGACGTTTTCGGCTCAATTGACCCCTCCACTGGACACGCTGGAAAGTAGAGGGGGTGCATCGAACTTGGGCGAACATTCGAATTCGCAGCACCCCGACAGGTAACATCAAGTCGGGGGGCGGGTTGGGATGTTGCTGCAACTGGTTGAATTTGCGAGTCCTTTTCGTGAGAACGTGAGTCGATCCGGGGGGAGGACGAATTCTCCAGGGTGGGTGGCGTGGGCCGATCGACACACGAAATGGGGCGGGGTTTCCGGACGGAGAACCGCGCTCCGGGTCCTAGACCAGCGGGCGGGTTGGCAGTTTCGGTGCCGGGTGCTTCGGGCTCGCCGGGGCGGAGGGCGTTCACCATCACCGCGATCTCTCGAGCCTGATCGCCGCCGAGCGACCGTGGGCATCAAGACCCTCGATCCGCGCGAACTCCTCGATCACTTCGAGAGACTTTCCGACCGCCTTCTTGTCGAGACGGACGATGCTGGTGCGGCGCTGGAAATGATCCGCCCGCAGTCCCGAGAAGGACCTGCCCGCGCCACCGGTGGGCAGGGTGTGGCTCGGGCCGGCGAGGAAATCCCCGACCGCGACCGGCGAATCGTTGCCGACATAGATCGCTCCCGCCGTGCGGATCTGGGCGAGACGTTTTGTTTCATCGGCACAGATCAGCGAAAGGTGCTCCGGTGCGAAGTCATTCACGATCGAGACCGCCTCGTCGAAGGATTTCACGTGCAGCAGGAAGGTGCCGGATTTCAACACATCCTGGATGATCTTGCTGCGGGAAAGCGTGGCGAACTGCCTCTCGACGGCCTTGATGACCTTTCCAAGCAGCGCCTTCGAGTCCGTGAGAAAGCCCACCACACTGTCGCCACCGTGCTCGGCCTGCGCCAGGAGATCGGCCGCGATGAAGTCCGGGTTTCCGGTCTTGTCCGCCAGGATCAGCACCTCGCTGGGCCCGGGAAGGAGGTCGATCGCCACGGCACCGACCAATTGGCGCTTGGCCTCCACGACGAAGCGATTGCCCGGCCCGACGATCAGATCGACCGGCTGGATCGACTTCGTGCCGAGGGCCATGGCGGCGATCGCCTGCGCGCCGCCGACCTTGATGACCTCCGTGGCCCCTGCCTGTCTGAGAGCATAGAGCAACGAGGGATTCACCGATCCATCCGGCCCGCAAGGTGTGGCTCCGAGAATCTGGGGAACCCCGGCGGCCTTGGCGAATCCGGCTGTCATCAGCGCGGTGGACACCAGCGGGGCCTTGCCTCCGGGAACATAGACGCCGACCCGGTCGAAGGGCACAAAACGCTCGCCGACATCGGCCCCTTCCGCGTTTTTGAACGACCAGTCCTTGCGCAGGCTTTTCTTGGCGAAGGCGGTGATGTTTTTCAGGCTGCGGGAGACCGCCTTGCGCGTGGCCGGGGTCACCGCCTCGGCCGCAGCGGCGAACTCCTCTTCCGTGACAAACAGCTCCTTCGGCCCGAGTGTGGCTCCATCGAAACGCTTGGTGAAAGCCAGCAGCGCGGCATCCCCTTTCGTGGCGACCTCGGAAATGATTTCCCCGACGAGATCACGCACCGCCGGATCCGGGATGGCCCGGCGGTTGAGGCGTTTGACAAACGAGGCGTAGGCAGGGTCGCTGTAGCTGAGAATCTTCATCGGAGGCGCGCGCACCATGCAACGTAAACCGACATCCGCCAAGCCCGATCCTGCTCCACGCGGATTCGGGTTCCGTGGTTCGCCCTCATTGTCCACCCCTGCGTGTTTTTGCAGGCCTGCGTCTTTTCGTTTGCCTGCCTGCGAGGCCTGACTAGAGTCCTCCCGACTGCTGTGTTCGTTCGCTCTGGCAAGCGTGCCCGAACCTATGCTATATACTCGGGAGCATCACTCCGGCCAATCAGGTCATGCCTTTCAGGACGACCACCTACACCGGACGCTCCCACCTAGTGGGCTCTTTGGAACGTGGCTCACCTCGCCTTGAACGGCACAGCGGTCACCCCCTTTTTTGGAGAAAGCACGAAATTCGAAGTCTGAAATTCGAAACCTGGAATCTTCCGATTGATGAAACGACTTTTTCTCCATCTGTCCGCTCTGGCCTCCACATTCGTCCTGCTTAGCTGCTACCAGTCGGAGACGGTCATTCACCTGAACAAGGACGGCAGCGGCACGATCATGGAGTCCAAGGACGAGGTTTTTGTGACGCTGAAGTAAG
>JAIXVN010000496.1 GCA_027483005.1 Verrucomicrobiaceae bacterium | reverse complement strand
CTCGGCTTCGACTGGCTGCTCGACCAGTTCGGCCTGGGTGGCTCCGGCTTCCCTCCCGGAACCGATGCCGTGACCCTGACTGGCGGAACCCAAGGCAATGGCGGGAACCTCGGTGACATCGAGATCCCCGTCAACGCGGTCTCAAGAAAGCCGATCACCGCTGGAAACCGCAGTGGCGATGAAGCGATCGGTCGCGACAGCATCGATGATTTCATCTCGACCAGCCAGTTGGGCTTTTCCCCGCCCTCCTCGCGTGCTCCCGGAGTCCTCTCCGTCAATGGCTTTCTCAACAACACCTCGGTGCAGGCCGTCATGCGCGGGCTGGACCAGAAGAAGGGCGTGGACCTGATGGCCACTCCCTCCACGGTGACCCGCAGCGGCCAGTCGGCTTCGGTCCGGGTGGTCCGTGAATTCATCTACCCCACCGAATACGAGCCGCCGCAGCTTCCGAACAGCGTCGGACAAACCGACTTCAACAACGGCATTGGAGGCGGCGGCCCCACCGTTTCACCCGTCACTCCGGCGACTCCTTCGTCTTTCGAGACCAAGGAAGTGGGCGTGATTCTCGAGGTGCTCCCAACGGTCGGCCAGGACAAGCGCTTCGTGGACGTGCAGCTCAATCCGTCGATCACGGAATTCGACGGCTTCGTGAACTACGGAAGTCCGATCAATTCGGTTGGTCAGGCCACTCTCACTGGCGCAGGCCAGCCCTCCGCCCTCCAGTTGACGGCGAACCAGATCCTGCAGCCGGTATTCAGCGTCCAGCGCGCCAACACCAGCCTGACCATTGCCGATGGGGCCACGGTGGTGATCGGTGGCCTGATCCAGGAGAAGATCCAGAATGTGGATGACAAGACCCCGGTTCTTGGAGACCTGCCGCTGGTCGGCAGGCTCTTCCAGTCGAAGGCCTCGGCTCCCGTCAAGAAGGCCGTGGTGTTCTTCGTGAACGTCAAGCTGGTGGATCCCACCGGGCGTCCGATCAATCAACCCTGAGCGTCCGGGCAACCCGGGGACTCCAGCCCCAGTCTCCAAGCGACCGAAATCCATGCCATCTGATTCCCCCGAACCGGAAAACTACACCATCAGTGAGATGATGGATCGCTTGAAGGAGCGTTCTTCGGGGGATCCATCGAGCGGTGAGCTTGTCACCCGGGCGGACGGAAGCCAGGCGGTCAAGGTTCGCAAACGGAAACGTCGTTCCGAGCAGGTTGAGCGCGACAGCCAGAAGCGGGCGAAGCGCCTGCGGGCCATTCAGTTGGTGGTCTTCCTCATGCTCCTCCTGTTCTTCCTTGTGGTCGCTGGCGGTGCCATGATCCACTACAATGGCACTTCCTATCGAAACAAGGTGGTCGAACGAATCGGAACTGCGACCGGGGCGACTGCCGACGTTTCTCAGTTCAGGGTGACACCGCTGCGTGTGAACGCCAGTTTGGTGACGCTGAATTGGCCCGAGCACAGCATCGTCAAAAGCCTTTCGCTCAACCGTGTCTCCTCCGAGCTCCACGTTTCCAGCCTCCTCGGGCAGACGTTTTCGGGCGATGAAATGACCGCGGAGAATGGGGAACTCGTCCTCAACGAGGCCACCGCGGCAGGGGGCGCCATCCTCGGCGAGGAACCGAGCAGGCGATTCCAGTTTTCCCGCTTCCGCAGTCCGGACATGACGATCGTTCTCGGTGATGTGCGAAATCCGGCGGTGACGGTGAAGCAGACCGAGATCTCCTTCTACCCGATGTCCGTGAATGGACGTGCAGAACTTCGTTTGAACAAGGGCTCGGTCGGCTTTGGGGCCGGGTTCCCGGCCTTGAATCTGGATCGTGGCTTCTTCGACTTTTCCGGCCGCCAGATGGAAGTGCTGAATCTGAGGCTGGAGAATCCAGCGGACGCGCGGGGAGTGATTGAACTTGCTGGCACCATCAACCCGTTCACCAAGGGCCGGACTTCCACCCTGGACATCAAGAAGGTGGAGAACTTCCCGCTCGAGCACCTCGTCGGTCAGGAGTTCGGCCGCATTCTCAGCGGTCGGATCGAGTCCCGGGATCTGCCCAACTCGAACTTCCTGACCTTTTCCCCCGGATCGATGGAGTCCGCCCGCCTGATGATGGCGTTCCGGGGTGGCTTCAGTTCCAAGCTGACCCTCTCCAATCTTCCCTTCCTCAACGTGCTCTCCAGAATGCTCGACGACACGGGCTATCAGCGGCCCAGCCTCGACAGCGGGGCCAGTGGCGTGCTCCGGATGTCGTCCTCGGGTTACTCGGTCGAGGAGCTGCGACTGGAGGCGAAGAGCCGGTTGGTGATCCGTGGTTCACTCGCCGTGACCCATGGAAAGCAGCTGAAAGGCAAGCTCGAGCTTGGTTTGCCAGCCAACCAGGTTTCGACCTTCCTCGGGGCCATCGACGCGGATTTCAGCGCCCTCCGGGAGGAAATGAGATGGATCGACATCGAGGTTTCAGGAACCACCACCGCGCCCGAGGATGATTTTGGCAACCGGCTGATCTCGAAGACCACCCGTCCTGCCAACGGGGCCAACCCATCCGGGACATCTCCAAAAAGCCAGTTTGAAGAGGCCACCAAGCCACGCTAGCGCCCCGGGTTTCCAGTTTCCCAAGCTGCCTGCCGCAGCCCGCTCCTGCTGCTGGGGAGACCAGGGAAACGGATCGCGTGGGTGAGTTCCGCAAGTGATTCCACGAGTGCGACGCGAAGGGATGAAAAGCGCTTCTTTCCGACACTTTTCCCTTGCATGCCGGGCGGCTGACCGCTCTTCTTTGCGCCCGCCCCGCGACCCGGGGTGAACGTGAAAATCCGACATAGCTCAGTGGTAGAGCGGGTGACTGTTAATCACTAGGTCCTAGGTTCGAGCCCTAGTGTCGGAGCCATCATAAAAGCCTCAATCTTAACGGATTGGGGCTTTTGCCTTTTTGGGGTTGGCGCTTCACTGAACACCCAGACTGAACGCTTTTTGTTTTTTCGCTCCCGTCATTTCAAGTTGATCAGCGAGCAATCCAGCAAGGCGAGCAATCCATGGCGGCGGAGAAAACGCCATCCCAGAGCTGCGCATATTTTGCCGGAAACCGGGCGGAAATCGTCGGACCGTTGACCAGCGGGCGATCCCGTTCTAAACATCCGCCCACATCGATATGGACCTCACCACCACGGCATACGGCACCTGGAGCGGCGGACGCTTCATGCACTTCGGCGAAACCCTCCCGGAGGATCGCTT
>JAIXVN010000217.1 GCA_027483005.1 Verrucomicrobiaceae bacterium | reverse complement strand
GTCAAGGGCGGCACCAATGAGTCCGGCAACAAGGATGATCATGGCAGCAAGGGCGGCAATTCCCCGGTGAGCCAGGAGGAGTATTTCAAGATCTACAGCAATGGCATCGTCTGGCCGAAGATGATGATGATGCCGGATGAAACGACGTTCTATCAGGATCCCCATTTCTACGGCTATTATTGCGAGTACGACTACTGGGAGAACCCCATCGGCTGGATGAACGAGAAGGAAGGCGGGGAGCGGGTCGATAAAATGAACAAGGCCGCCCTGCGATTCGCCGAGAAGAACTTCCGCGGCCCCACGCCCAAGGTCATCTGCTACAACTACATCACCACTCGGCCCGCTGCCACGGATTCCCAGGTCACCGCCGACCTGCTCAGCTTCTATCAGAACCGCGGCGCGGATCCAGATCGCACCAAGGCCGTCAAGACCCGGAAGTCCCGGAAGAAGCAGGTCCAGCCCACCAACCAGCTCGACCCCTGGGCCTTCTACGCGCCTACCTGCAAATGGGGCGAGCCAATGTGGCCGAACTCCAAGATCCAGATCATGGATTCCGCCGGCGGAACCCTCGCCCACGAGTTGGGCCATTGTCTCGGAGCTCCCGACGTGTATCGCATCGGTCGCTTCAACGACGGGATCAGCGGCAACGCCTGCTTGCTGGCCTATGGTCCGACGGCAAACGCTTTCAGCCGCTTCTATCATCACGGCTTCATCTCGGAAAAGAACCACCCGACCCTCAAATCCTCCGGCTCCTACACCCTCTACCCGCGCCACATCACCCCGAAGGATGACCAGGCGGTCGGATACCTGATTCCGAGCAACCATCCCCACTACTTCTATCACGTGGAATACGTCCACAAGGAGAACAGCACCGTCGGCATCGGACCGGCCCGCGAAGGCATGCTGATCTCCGTGGTCAATCTTGGCAGGGAAAACTACCTCGGCTCACCGGACTACTTCTACGTCTATCGACCGAATGATCCGTTCTTCCAGGGGCTCGGCGATGTCGAACAATGCCTGTTTGGAAAAGCCAAGAAGAGGACGGAGTTCAACATGCAGACCGAGCCTTCCTCGCGGCTTCCCAACCTGCTCGACGGAGGCGTTTCCTTCAAGAACATCGAGGAGCATCAGGGCACGCTGACCTTCGATCTCGAAATCAACCATCACAAGGTCACCGGCAGCGAATACACCCAGTCGATGCTGCCCCAGATCCGCCTCGATGAGATCACCGACGTGCGGCCTAACAGCTTCTCCATGGACGCCACCATCAAGTTCCGTGGCGAACCGATCATCACCGACTATGGGTTCTGCTGGTCCACCTCAAACAACCCAACAGTGAGAGATTCCACCTTCACCCTCAGCCATCGCGAGTGGTATCGCGGCCACGCCATCGACCTGAGACCTGAGACCACCTACTACGTCCGCGCCTTCGCCACCAACGGTCTGGGCTACCGCTACAGCGATGAGGAAAAGGTCATCAAGACCCCGGCGCTCAGTTCCGCCGCTCCGCCCATCGGGCCGCTGCTCACGGACTCCTTTTCGCATAACAACTACCTCTTCACCCGCTACAGCAACGAGACGGTGGAAACCGGCGACGGCTTCATCGGCTACAGCCCAACCTGTGTCCTGGCCAAGCTGATCGGCTATTACCGGCCAGCCAAGTTTCCTTCGGTGGCCGAACCCGGAGAAAGGCCGAAGCCTGTCGATTTCGACCACATGAGCTGGCGTCCCGGTGCCGATGATAACCCTGCGCGACTTGATGAAGTCGACGGCTTTTTCCAAAGTGTGTATGACCAGAGTCGCGCTCTCGGTCTTCACAGCTCGAAACCGGCAAAGGATTTCCTCGCCAACCTCGTCAAGCTCACGGGTGCCCGCAGCAAGCCGGTCATGCAGACGATCACGGAGGAAAACCTCAAGTCCGTCGCCGATCTCGTCCGAAAGGACCTGCTCCTCAGCCGTCCGGTGGTGGTGGTCTTCTGCTACGACAGCGATAGCGTCTCCGATCCCGCCCGCTGGGCCTTGATCGATGGCATCGACGAACGCGGTCGCCTTCACGTGGATTTCCCTCAGAACACGAAGTTCTTCGTCGAAGGCAACACGGTCGAGATCAAGTCCGGCACCATCCCCGCCGAGGCCCTGATGGTGCCGCTGTATAAAACCCACGTCATCACCTCGGTCGATCTCTCGAAGCAGTGAGCCTCCATTTCACGGGCATTCGATGATTTTCCGCAGGCGCGTCGAGACCAGCAGGCAGCGGAGTTTCGCGCCGGGATAGAGAAGCCCGAGCGCCTTCGCATACATCCGCATCTGGCCCGCGTAGCGTTCGACCAGATCCTCCGGCCCGGCAATTGCATCGGTCTTGAAATCGATCAGCTCGATCTCGCTCACAGCACCGTCCGCATCGCGGAACACATGCAGGCGGTCCATCACGCCGCTCAGCCACTTGCCATCGAGAATCGACTCGACCGCTTGCTCGCGGAAAAGGTCCACGGCCCGGCCCTTGCGTGAGAAAAGCTCGTTGAACTCAGGCTGCCCGAAGAGATCCTTCACCAGCGTTCCTGCTTCAGTGTCCGGCATGGCGGCCGCGTCCTCATCGATCCAGCCGACCGTTTCGAACAGCGCGTGCACCTCGCTTCCAAAGGCCATGCCGGTGGGCGAATGCGCGATGGTGCCCGATGATTTTTTCGACGAGGAAGGCGAAGTCCTGACCAAGCGCGGAACAATCGGCCCGAGCTGGGGCGTCGCTGCGGTGGCTTCGGGAGCGTGGGTGCGACCCTCGACTTTTTCATGCCAGGCTGCATCGCCTGCCTCATGCAGGGTGACGCGTGGTTTGCCATTCCAGACGAGTTCACCGGAAGCCTCGCCCACCACGGACCGGATCCAGAGGTCAAAGCGACGCCCGGAACTTGGATTCGCCGGTGCCTTTGGCAACAGCACATAGGTCGCATGCTTGGCGCGGGTGAGGCCCACGTAGAGATTGCAGAAACGTTCGTAGCACTGCTCCGCCGACCAGGCTTCGAATCTGGCATTCAGGGACGAGTCGGCTTCAAGCAGCTTGCGCCCCGGCGCGAGCAGGACGCCCTCGATCCGCCCGGAAGAGTCCTTGAATTCGAGGATGCCGGCCTTGGAGGGATCGTCGAAAGCTCCTCCCGCCAGATCGGGAAGCACCACCATGTCGAACTCCAGACCCTTCGCCTTGTGGACGGTCATCACCTGCAGGGCTCCATCGGCGGAGTATTCGCGCTGCTTCAAGGATTCGAGCCGCCGCACCCATTCATCGAGGTCGCGACTACCAGATTCATCGTAGTCCAGCGCAGCCCGGAGGATGCCGGAGCAACGTTGTTCAAGAAAGCGGTTCATCGCACCACGCTCCCGGAGCGCTGGAACGATTCCCTGCAACAAGCCCGACATGCCGGATTCAACAATCCTCGCCCGGCAGGCGTTCCAGCGTGCCGTGCTGCCCTCTCCGAATCCCTCGATCACCGGCCCCAGCGGCGAGGCCATCACATGCCCCTTCGCCAGGCGGTCCGATGGGTGGGCCAGCCAGCGGAAAAGGTCCAACAGGGCGGCTCCCAGCGGATTGTCCTGCGAAAGCTCGACCTCCGCATCCATCTCCACCGGCATGTCCGGAAACTCCTGTCGCAGGAAATCCACCAGCTTCCGAGCCTTCGCGTTCGAGCGCACCAGCACCGCGCAGCTCAGTCCGCGTTCGATTGGTCGGACCTCGGCGAGCAGATCGCGCAAGGCCCCATCCACGCCGCCGACTTCCTCCTCCTCCTCACCCTCATCCTCGGCCGTGTCGATGACCACCGCATAGCCGATGAGCGGGGTCCCGCGCGACGCGCTACGATGTGCGGCGTAGTTCCAGCGCGCCACCGCCGCCTCGGGGAAACGTCCCCGCATGGCCGCCGGATCACAGACCCGGTTCACCAGATCGAGCACCTCCTGGGCTGAACGCCACGAGGTTTCCATGCCCCATGGGAACATCCGACCCGACCAACCGGGCCTCGCCAGCAGGTCATCGAAAAGCCTCGGCTCGCCACCGCGCCAGCCGTAAATGCCCTGCTTGGTGTCGCCCACAACGAACAGCGAGCGCTCGCCATCCGGATCGAGCATCGCTTCGTCGAGCAAGCCCTCCAGCACCTCCCACTGGTCCCGGCTGGTGTCCTGGAACTCATCGAGCAGCCATTGGCGATAGCGGGCATCGAGCCGGGATTCGATCCGAGCCCGGCCATCGGTCGTCAGCCCGCCATCGGCGAGCAGACGGGTGACGTCGGCAAAGCCCAGCCGACCGCGACGCCGAACCTCCGCGCCGTAGATCGACTCGTAGGCCCACAGAAGCGACCACAGGCCGACGGTTCGCGTCGCACGGGCCTCGATCTCCGCCCGCAGGTAGCCGCCGATGAGTCTCGTCATCGCCCGTCCCAGCCCGCCGGAAATCCGGTGCTCGATCCTTGAAAACAGGTCGGTCGCCTGGCCGCCCGCCAGCTCCTCCAGCAGCCCGAGCGTGCGCTCCACCGCGGACGGCACCTTGCGGCCATCGCCCGGCGTGTAGCTGGCGAACCACTCGGCCGCCGCCTGCCAGCCCTTGATCCAGGTGGCGTGCGGCTTCTTGTCGACGTCCACCGTTTCCAACAGATCGATCACCTGAACCGCCGCGCTTGTGAAATCCTCCACCTCCGCCCAGGGGCAACCGTCAGGCCAGATCAGGTCGAGATTGCCCCACTGCTCGCGTTCCGGCGCGGAAAGGTAGCGCTGGTGATGGTTCTCCAGGAACTCATCGAGAAGATCGCACAATCGATTGTGCTCCTTGCCATGCGTGGCCAGACGGAAGGCTCCCAGAAAGGCCTCGCGCTGGCGTTCCGGCACCTCGCGGAAAATGCGCGAGAGCACCTGCGCATGCTCGGCCTGCATGGCGTCTTCTTCCAGGAGCTGGAACTCGGCAAGACCCAGCTCGTAGGGAAAGCGCTTCGCGATCCGAACGAAAAAGCTGTCGAGCGTGCCGAGCGAAACGCGATGAAGTTCACCGACCAGCTTTTCCAACAGCCCCTGAAACGCCGCGAGATCCGGCTTCACCTTCGAGCCTTCCGGAAACAGCGCGGGCATGCTGGTTTCCGGGTTTCCGGCCAGCGTGTCCGACAGCTCCGCCGCGAGTCGGGCGGCCTTCGTTTCATCGAGCGCACCATTGGCCAGACGCGAAAGAATCCGGTCCGCAAACTCCCCGGCCGCCTTTCGCGTGAAGGTCAGCGCGATCAGTGCCGAGGGCTCGGCTCCTGCCGCCAGCAGCGCAAGAAAGCGGTTCGACAACTGGAAGGTTTTTCCCGATCCGGCCGAAGCGCGGATCATCAGGCTCTGCATGCTGTTCATGCCAGCCCCCTTTCCGAGTCCCATTCCCTGGCGATGCGTTTCATGTCGTCGATGAGTTCTCCTGAGACCGCCGCCTCCAGTCCATCCGGCGCGAGCGCGGCGAAGTCATCGTAACCCGCCTCCTTTCCTCCCAGCTCCACCGGCGGCCAGTGGACGCCCTGCTTGAGGGCCCGGATGATCCCGCGCGACCACTCCATCGCGCAGTCGAGTCGCTCCTGCGTGAAATCCTCCCACAGCTCGAAGCCCACCTCGTTCAAGGTCGCCGGCAGGTTGACATAGCCAATGGCCGGCGGCGCATCGAGCTGCTTCCACTCCTTGAGAAAGGCGGCGTAAAGCGGCACCTGCACGTTTTTCCAGACGTCCTCGGCAGTTCCCTTCGCTGGCATCGTCGGGCCAAGATTGCGGCGCTTGTCGGAGGTCCTGCGAAGATGGGCGGCACGCGGGGCTTCGGCCTTGGCGGAGGTCTTGTAGTCGAGCACGCGCCAGCCGAGCTCGGGATGAAAGTCCACGCGATCGACCTGCATTTTCACCGGCTGGCCATCGATCGACCACAGCGCCTCGGTGCCGACCTGAAGCTCGACGTGCTTCGTCGTCCAGCCATCGAGCCGCTGCCCGACCTCCAACTCCGCGAAGCGCTCCATTCTCGAGCGCGCGGCCTCGCGCTGGACCAGCAGCGGCAGCGAGAGCGTCGATCCATAACGGGCGAGCCGCGCATCCATTTTTTCCCACAGGAAATCACGCAGCTTCAGAGCATCGCGAGTGACCGACATCTCCTCGTCCCTGCCCATGTGCTCGAGCGCCTCGTGGCAGAGGTTGCCGAAATCGAGCGCATCCATTTCCATCTTGCCGGCATCGTGGCGTTCCCACTTCAACACACGCTTCAGGTAAAAGCGGAAGGGGCAATGCAGGTAGTCGCGGATCGCCGAGGGGCTCAGCGTGCGCTGGCCATCGAGATAGGGTTTCAACGCTTCGTCGAAGCGCAGCGACCACCCGCCGCGCGACCAGGAGGCGAGACGTTCGGAGGCCGATGTGGGACTTCCGGAAAGCGCCTTCACACGCTCGGCCAGCTCGACACCAGTGGCAGAAAGCAGCAGGCGCGAGGGCCTTCTCGGCTCGCCCACGGAATCGACTTGCGCGGCGACCACCTCAAGTTCCCTGGAAGCGGCGAAGGAGTGGAAAAGAAAGGCATCGCGCGCGTGACGCGACTCGGCATCGCGCAGCTCCAACGACTTCCTCACGCCATCGGGCAGGAAGCCGTCATCCAGATTTCCATCCGGCACACAGCCTTCATGAAAGCCCGCGAGGATCATCCGGCCACCGTCGGCATGGGAAAGCTCCAGCCAGCCGGAAAGATCGATCACCGCCTCCTCGCGACCGGCCGCCGAGCGCAGCGTCTCGACCGATGACAAGGCCAGGTCCAGCGCCTCACCCGCCTCGCGCAAAAGACCGAGAGATTCGAGGCGCTTCAGGGGCGGCACAGCCTCCATCAGCGCTTCCAGCAACTGCCCGTCCGCCCCGTCATCGACCTCTGCCATCGCGTCCACCCACGCGGCCAGAGCCTCCGCCGTGT
>JAIXVN010000255.1 GCA_027483005.1 Verrucomicrobiaceae bacterium | reverse complement strand
TGGTGTTGCGACCTGCGGGACGATGCCGATCACCTCGATGGTATCGACCAGCCAGCGCTCGTTGACGTTGTCGTTCAGCGCGGTGATGCGGTATTTCAACGTGGGAGACTGTGGCAGACTCGTGACGGTCACGGTGCTGTAGCCGTCGGTGGTCCTTAGTCCGCCTGCGGTTGGAGCAATCACGACGGCGGTGTTGTCGCCATCATAGGCCGTGGTGGCCGTTCCTGTTCCCGAGGTGAACGACCAGCAGGCATTGCCGTTGCCGTTGATCTGGAGGGTTTCCTTCCAGGTGGTTCCATTGTCGGTGCTGATCGCCACTTTGACATTGTCTGCGGCGTCTGCCCCGTTGCCGTTGGAATTGACGGAGAAGGAAGCGAGCTTGAATCTCAACGACATCACCGATCCGGCAGAGGTGTCGAGGGTGTTGGAAGTGATCACGGCCGTTCCGTTGCTGACCCCGCGGGAGTGTGTGCCGGCATTGACGAAGCTTGTGGAAGCCGGACGATCCCCGGCGGCCGAGCTGCCGGTATAATAGGCACCACCCGTGAGCGAGACGAAGCTGGCGGAGTTGTTCAGCCCTTCGGTGTAAACCACTGCGGGAGTCGGCGTCACCACCTGGCTGCGATCGACCGAAGTTGCGGCGTTGTAGTTGCCGTCGCCGGCCTGGCTGGCGGTGATGGTGGCCGTGCCGATGCCGACGAGGGTGACGTTCGAGCCGGTAATGGTCAGCACGCCGGTGTCGGGACTGGAGAAGCTGACGGGCAGACCGGAGCTCGCCGTCGCCGTGAGCGAGTAGCTGGCGTCCGAGACATACTTGTTGGGAAGCGCGGCGAAGGTGATCGTCTGGTCGGCCTTGATGATTTCCCCGGTCAGGGTCGGCTGCGTGACGGTGTAGTTGGCAGCGTCCGCCCCGGTGAGTCCCATGGTGGTGGTGACGCTGATCCCCGTTCCCACGGTGGCCTGGGCGAAGGCGCCGGTCGTCGAGTTGGTCAGGCTGACCACATCCGGGCTGATGATCCCGCTCAGGGTGGCACCGGTGATCGCAGCGACCGTTCCGGTGTTGTAGGCTCGCGTGGTGACGAGCGCATCGCTGACCGTCAGGGCCTTCGTCGTGATGTCGGCACTGAGACTGGGCTGGGTGACCGTGTAGTTGGCGGAAGGGGCAGCGTAATCCCCGTGCGGGTCAGCGCCTTGGCGGTGCCGGCGGTCTTGGTGGTGAACTCCCAGGTCACTGTGCCGGTGGGGGAGAAGCTGTCACCGTTGAGCAAGCCACTGAAGGCCGGAGTGCCGCTGACGCTGGCGGTGGTGGTGCCATCGTATTCCCTGGCGGCTGCCGTCAGGCCGGTGATGGTCAGGGCGGCTGGAGTAACCGAGCTGCTGGTGGTGGCGATCGACTGGGGATCGGCTCCGGTGCTGGTGAGGCTGACGTTGCCCGAATAGCTGCCGACGGCCGAGGTTTCCGCGAGCCTGACGTAAACGGTGGTGGTGGGAACCACGTTGGCGGTCGGACTCAGGTTGATCGAGCTGGCGAACCCGCTGGAAGCGCTGGTGGAGACGGCGAATCCGGAAGGGGCTGTGACGACCAGATCGGCGCTCAGCGCGGCGCCGGAAACCGAGAAGCTGGCATTGGACGAGGCCGTGCCGTAGGTCGTGGTGAGGGCACCGAGCGAGCCGGAGGCTGTGATGGTCGGCGTCACGGGAGCTTCCGGCGTGCCGCTGACTGCGGTGCTGGCGGCTCCATCTCCGGCAACGTTGATCGCGAGGAGTTTCACGTCATAGGCGGTGGCATTGGTGAGGCCGGAAATCACCAGCGGGCTGGCGGTGCTGGCTGGCGAACGGGTGATGAAGTTCGCGCCGTTGTCGATGGAGTACTTGTAGTTGGTGATCGCGGAACCACCGTCGGCTCCGGCAGTGAAGGCCACGGAGAGCAATTCATTGCCTGGCGTGATGGTGGTGATCGTCGGGGCAGAGGGAGTCGTGCGCGGGGTGCCCGAGGTGCTGGCGGTGGCAGTGCCGTCGCCGATCGCATTGACCGCCTTGATCTGCAAGTTGTAGGCGGTGCCGTTGGTCAGGCCGGTGATGAGGATCGGGCTGGTGGTGGCTGCCGGGGAAACGTCGGTGAAGTTGGAGCCGCCGTCGGTGGAGTACTTGTAGTTGGTGATCGCCGAGCCGCCAGTCGAGCCGGCGGTGAAGGCCACGCTGAGCTGCTGGTCGCCGGGGGTGATGCCGGTGATGGTTGGAGCGGCGGGGGCGGTGGCTCCAGTGGCGGTGATCGAAACATTGTCCAATCCCAAACCCTGTGAGCTCCCCCCGGTCGTATCGAAGTTCCACTTGAGGTAAATCGGTGTTCCATTGGCAATGGAAAGCCCGGTGATGTTGAATGACTTACTAACGACGGTTCCCGTGGTGAAGTTGTAAGCTGAGGTGCCAGTCGTAAACGCGCCCGAATCACCCGCCGTCCTTGCGGTCCAGGTAATTCCATCGGTGGATGTGAAGAAGGTCACGCTGGCCGCGGCAGAGTTGATGCGATAGCGCTCAATGTCGAATGAGATAGCGAGATCCACAACCGTTGCTCCGGTGTTGTTCACATAATGAGCCATCACGGCGTTCGGCGATGAATAGCTTCCAGACGTCATGAAGCCCACCGCGCGGTCTGAGGTGGTGGTTCCATTGCCCCAATTGTAGCGACCTCCTGTCGCCGGGCTGCCTGAGCTTGCTCCTTGCGTCGTCGCAGTGACGTTGGCGACGGCCGCCCAACCGGCGGTTGTTCCTGCTCCTGCAGCCGTCATCTTCCAGCCGGAGGGGAGACTGGCAGTTCCTGTGGAACCAATCGCATTGAAGTTCTCTGTCACCGGCGATGAACTGGAAATCGAGACCTGCGCCCCGACCTCCGCCGTGGAGGCGAACAGGCCGGTGACTGCGAGGAGGGCAGGGACGAAGGAGCGCCGCAGGGCCGCAGGACAGGTGCGGGACCAGAGCGAGGGAGGAGCTGGTGAGTTCGAGTTCATGGGTTCGGGACGGTGGCTGGACTGGGGTTCGAGCGGACGTGGGGAGATGGGAAATTGGAAGGATAGGTATGTTTCGTCGTCTCCAGGCACGGAGGGGCCCGGGGCCATCACTTCGCCATGGGAATCAGCCTCCGGGAGGAAAGCTTCAAAGTGTTGAACGTAGGCCTGCTCCGGTGGGATCCCAAGGGAGCAGCCTTCAGAGCAGCACAAAGCGTGCAGAATCCTTGCCAAGATTCCACGCGAGTGATTTTTTCCCGAATCTTAGAGGCTGTCTGAAAAATGCTCAAGCGGCGACTCTGGCGAGCATTCGCTTGGTCATTGAGAGATCAATGAGCGCT
>JAIXVN010000210.1 GCA_027483005.1 Verrucomicrobiaceae bacterium | reverse complement strand
GAATCGAGCGTGAAGTTGAGCGGCTTGCGGTAATGCGCGCCGATGAGGACGTAACGCACTTCCATGGCGGTGAAGCCCTTGGCGGCGAGGTCCTCGAGGGTGTAGAGATTGCCGAGCGATTTCGACATTTTCCCGCCATCGACGAGGAGGTGGGTGATGTGGAACCAGTGCGCGGCGAAGTGGCCGCCGCAGGCGCAGGTGCTCTGGGCAATCTCATTTTCGTGGTGCGGGAACACGAGGTCCACGCCGCCGGAGTGGAGGTCGAAGGTGTCGCCGAGATACTCCTTGATCATGGCCGAGCACTCGAGGTGCCAGCCGGGGCGACCCTGGCCCCAGGGCGATTCCCAGAAGTTCTCGCCGTCTTCGGGACGACGCGATTTCCAGAGCACGAAGTCCGAGATACTATCCTTCTCGTATTCGTCCGAGTTGGCGCGGGCGTTCTGGGTCTTGCCGAGTTCGAGTTCCCGCTCGTCGAGCCTTGAGAGCTTTCCGTAGCCGGGGAAGGAGGCGATCTTGAAATAGACCGAGCCATCGTCGGAGGCGTAGGCGTGGCCCTTTTCCACCAGCTCGGCGATCATCGCGATTTGCTGCGGGATGTGCTCGATGGCTCCCGGCTCGACGTGCGGCGGCTGGCAGGCGAGGGCCTCGCAGTCGGCGTGGAATTTCTCCGTCCAGCCACGGGTGAAGTCGGCGAGGGACTGCCCGGCCTTCTGCGAATCGCGGATCGTCTTGTCATCGACGTCGGTGATGTTCCGGACGTGGAAGGTGCGGGTGCCGCCGGTTTCGAGGGTGCGCCGGAAGACGTCCTGGAGCACGAAGGTCCGGAAATTGCCGATGTGCGCGGGGCCGTAAACGGTGGGGCCGCAGCAGTAGAATCGGAAGGTGGAGCCGTCGATCGGGGCAAGGGTGCGTTCGCTCCGGGTCAGCGTGTCGTATAGCCGCATGCGTGGGGTTTACGGGCTGAAGACGAAGGGGGCAAGCCTTGGACGAGGCAGTTCGGCCGACGCCATCGAAGCAGACGCCTGGAACTGGCGGTCAGAAGCGGCAGGCTGGAGGGCTCGGGCACGGGGGCTAGCGAGGGCCATCAAATGGCGTTCAGGAAATTCGATCCGGCTTTGCTGATTTCGGGGCTTGGGTGGCTGGGTTTCCCGTGTAGTCTGGTTTTGTGACGAACTGGTTCAGGGACGAGCGGGTCAGGCAGGTGATCGTGGGAGGGGCGATCCTTTTTGGGGTATTGCTGGTGACGATCGCGATTCGTCTGGCGGGTGCGGCTCCCGGGGTCTTGGGCGAGTGGTTTGGCATGATCGCGGGTTTGCTATCGACTCCGGTGTTTCTGGAGGTCTCGTTTTTCGCGATCGGCCTGATGATCGTCGTGGGGGTGAACCACTGGCGAATGAAGCGGGAGGGGGATGAATTCGTGACGTTGGATGAGGTGGGGTCCTCATTGGATCGCGCGACGGATGGGAATTCGGTCCGTGATTCCGTGCCAGAGGACGGGAAGCTCTTGTCCGAGGGGGCGGAGTCCAAGGGGTGAGCGGGGTTGCGTCAGGCGTGGAATCTGCGAAGGAAGGGGTGAGCCGATGATTTCTGTCTTCTTCAGTTGTGAGCATGCCACCTGTGCGGTGCCCGAGCCCTGGCGTGATTTGTTTCGTGGCCACGAGGAGGCGGTGGCCTCAGAGGAGGGCTGGGAGCCAGGGGCGCTCAATCTGGCGCAGGGCTTTGCCATCAGGTTCCGGACACCGCTTTCCCATGGCGATGTCACCCGGTTGCTGATCGATCTGGAAGCCGAGGGCGATGCACAGTGGAGCCGCATTTCCTCAAGCCTGACGGATGTGCAGAAAGGGAAGCTGCGCGACCGGCATCAACGGCCCTTCAAGGATGCCGCGCATCACAAGATCGGTGAGGCGCTGAGGCGTGAACCCAGGGTGGTTCAAGTGATCGTTCGGGTCGAGGCCCTGGACGAGGGCGTCGTGAGGGTGGAAGCCCTGAACGGAGACGACGAGGCGAGGAACTTGGCCAATCGCTGGGCTGAAAGGCTGCGGAGCGGGACGGAGGCCATCAGCGCGGAGGCATTGAGTGTGCCCACGATTTCATCGATCGGGCGGTCGCTGAGGGAGACCTTCGGTGCGGACCGGGTGCTGGTGATGACCCTGCGGGTTTCGCGATCGTTTTTCCTCGAGGGAAAGCCCATGCGCTGGGAGAAGGCGAAAAAGCACCTGATCGAAAGCCTTCATGAGACTCTGACGGCCCTCACTCCCGTCCCAGAATGCTCCTCGTCTGACGCATGTCCAGATTCCGCTGGGACTCCCAGTCAACCACCGGGGGAGGCGTGAAAACGCGTCGCCTGATGTCGGTTTCGGCATCGGAAGGATGATCGAGGCGTTTTTTTCCGGTCTCGTTGGCCTTTCCGGTCGCGTAGGCATCGGTCTGGTAGGTGCCGCCTTCACGCGCGACCTTGCCGCCGTCCCTTGACTGGCTGCCGTCGAAACGGGAGGTCTTGGCGAAGCGGCTGCCGTCGGTGTCGCCTTGATAGGCCTTGCTTTCGTAAGTCTTGTTGCCCCACCAGGATTTCTTGGCATACTCGCCGGCCTTGTATTCCTTCTTGGCGTATTCGCCTTTGAAATAGGGCGACTCACCCTTGGATTCAAAGGAGCTGCGGCGGTCAACCCTGGGCTTCCAGTTTCCCTCGTCGTCCTGCACGAAGCCGGTCTTCTCATTGATCCGTTCGGACAGCCGCTTGGGGGCTCCGGAGGTCGAGGTTGACTCCACGGGCTGTGAGCACGAGGCCAGCACGGCGACGCACATCACAAGAGGGAGTTGGAAGCGACGATCCATGGGGTGGTCAGGCTGTGGCATTCGAGGATCCGGCGCAATCCGAAAAGCTGCGATGTCAGAGCGTCACTTGAGCCCCGAGCTCGACCACACGGTTGGGCGGAAGCTTGAAGTAGGCCGAAGCGGGCGTCGCGTTTCGCAGCATCGAGGCGAAGATGGCGAGGCGGAATTTCTGCCATCCGGTGCTGACCCGACCGGTGATGATCGTTTCGCGACCGAGGAAAAAGCTGGTGCGACCGGGGTGGTAGCCGATCTCCGGCGGCATGCCCTCTTTCAAGGCACGAGGCACATCCGGTTCCTCCGAGAATCCGAAGCGCAGCACGACGGAAAAGAACCCTTGGCCGAGATTTTTGAACTCAAAGCGTTCGGCTGGGTTCGAAGTCGCGACGTCGAGGGTGACGACGTGAAGCAGGATGAGGCTCTCATGGATGACGCCGTTGTGCTTCAGGTTGTGAAGGAGAGGGACGGGCACGGAGTCGATCTGGCCGGTCATGAAGATCGCGGTGCCCCTGACGCGGGGAATGGTGCCGCGGGACACCTGGCCCAACAGATCTTCGAGCGGGATCCGCTGCTTCTGGAGCTGGCGGCCGCTGCGGTTGCGTCCCCAGGTCCAGGTGGTCATGAAGAACATCACCACCGCCGCGACGCCGAGCGGCAGGCCTCCACCGTGAATGATCTTCAGTCCGTTGGCAGCCAGGAATGCCAGATCCACGGCCAGGAAAACTCCCGCAAACAGGGCGGCTTTGGGCGTTGACCATTTCCAGATCCTCAGCGCCGCGACCCAGAACAGGATCGAGGTGGAGGTCATGGTCAGGGCGATCGCGATGCCGTAGGCGGCAGCGAGATTGGTCGAAGATTCGAAAATGCCGACCAGCAGGAGGCAGGCGATCGCAAGCAGCCAGTTGATCATTGGCAGGTAGATCTGCCCTTTTTCCGTCAGCGAGGTGTGAAACACCCGGAGACGCGGCAGGCAATTGAGCTGGATGGCCTGGGCGGTCAGGGAGAAGGCCCCGGAAATCAAGGCCTGGCTGGCGATGATGGCGGCGAGGGTGGCGAGGATCGTCAAAGGCAGGGCGAAGGCCTGCGGCACGAGACGGAAGAAAGGGCTTTCAATGGCCTCCGGGGTCCGCTCGAGAAGAGCCGCCTGGCCGAGGTAGTTCAGGATCAGGGCAGGGCAGACCACGGCCCACCAGGCTAGCCGGATCGGGCGGCGTCCAAAGTGCCCGAGGTCGGCATAGAGGGCCTCGCCACCGGTCACCGCCAGGAAGACGGCTGCGAGCAGAGGCAGGGCGTGGTGCCACTCATGGATCAGGAAACTGAAGGCCGATGTCGGGGTGAGGGCCATCAGCACCATCGGAGTCTTGGCGAGCGAGGCGATGCCGGTTCCGGCGAGGACGGCGAACCACAGCAGCACGATCGGGCCAAACAGCTTGCCGACCTTTCCCGTGCCGAAGCGCTGAATGGCGAACAGCCCCACGAGAATCACCATCGAAATCAGAGGGATGGCCTCCTTGCTGAGATTGAGCTCGGTGTCCTTGAGCCCCTCCACGGCGCTGAGCACCGAGATCGCAGGAGTCAGCATGCCATCGGCATAAATCAGCGCCGCGCCGAACAGACCGAGCATGAAAAACCATCGCTGGCCCTTTTCCCCCGGTATCACCGAGCGGATCAAGGCTGCCAGTGCCAGCACGCCACCCTCGCCGCGGTTGTCGAGGCGGAGGATGATGACGAGATACTTGAAGCCCACGATGAAGAGCAGCGACCAGACGATCAGCGATGCGGCTCCCACCAGGTTCGAGGCATTGATCGGTGCCCCGTGGCCCTCGGCAAAACACTCTCGGAACGCATACAAGGGACTGGTCCCGATGTCTCCGAAGACGATCCCCAGCGCACTCAACGTGGCAGCCCATGGCAACCCTTGGCGCGCCTCACTTCCAGATTCGACCTGACTCATTCGGCGGTTCGGTTTGTGATGCGGGCTCCCTCGGGGCGGCCCGCGGGGAGATCAGCGGTCACCCGGAGCGGAAAATCAAGCCAATTTCCGGGGTCCGCCGGGCTCGACAGATGCGGCCTCCCCGTGCATCGTCACACAGGTCAAATGAGCCGCCCCCTCGCCATTCTCCTCGCCCTTGGCCCATTTGGTGCGGTGGCCACGCCGTTGAAGGTCGCGCACGTCCGGACCTGCAATGGTTTCCGCCAACCGCCATCCTCCAAGCCCTGATCCCTGATGGAAACGTTCCAGCATCTCATCCAGCAACCCTTTGTCTTGGGCCTGCTCCTCGGCCTGCTCGTCGCCGGCTTCCTGTGGAAATCCGGATTCTCCGCCCGACGTGCGCTTGCCAAGGAAATCAAGCGACTGGAAGCGGAGCAACGCGACCTGACCAGCCATCTCAACACCCAGCTCAAGATCAACGCCAGCGGCAATCAGACGCTTCAGGCCGAACTCGATGAGCTGCGCAAACAGAACG